>DASRTO010000336.1:0-1511 GCA_035655915.1 Anaeromyxobacteraceae bacterium | reverse complement strand
TCATCCCCCCGGTACGACGACGCGAGCGCAGGCCCAGCCGGATGAGGCTGGGCCTGAACGAGCCGGGGGGTCCGGTTACGACCACGGGCCCTTGCGGCACGCCGGCGGCCGGGCCGCCGGATCCACGGGGCCGGCGGCCATCAGACCACCTCGATGCGCGCTCGGTGCCCGTGGGAGCGGGCCAGGCGCTGGTCGCGGGTCAACAGCGGCGCCTCAAGGGCCTCGGCCAACGCCACGTACATCGCGTCGTGGGCGCTGATGGAGCGCCGGAGCTCCCAGGCCCTCGCCAGGAGGATGGTGTGCGGGTGCCGCACCACGGGCAGGTCGAGCAGGTCGGCGATGGCCTGCGCCCCCTTGGCCGGGCCGATCTCGCGGCCGGCGACGTATCGCCGCACCGCCTGGGCCACCTCGACGTCGAGGAGGTGCGGGGCGTGAAGCGCCTCGGCGGAACGCCCGAGGCGGTCCGCCACCCGCCGGGCCGCGGGGGTGTCGAGCAGGAGCTCCAGCACCGCCGAGGCGTCGACGACGATCACCGCTTGCCCCGCTCCCGGCGGACCATCTCGGCCGGCGAAGTCCGCAGCGCGATCCGCGGCCTGGCGAGGAGCCGCTGGCGCATCTCCTCGAGCGACGGCTGCTCGGCGAGGCGCCGCGCCTCGCGGGCCAGCAGCTCCGAGAGGGTGACGCCCTCCCGGGCCGCCCGGACCTTGAGCTTCCGGTGGATCTCGTCGGGGAGGTTGCGGATCTGGAGCATCCGTGGCACGGCGGGGGACAAGCCCCCCTACTCGCCAAGGTAGGCCCTGCGAACCTCGGGCGAGGCCAGCAGCTCCTGGCCGCTCCCCCGCATCACCACCTGCCCGGTCTCGAGCACGTAGGCCCGGTGGGCGATCTGCAGCGCCTTGTGGGCGTTCTGCTCCACCAGCAGCAGCGACACCCCTCCCTGGTTGATCTCCCGCAGCACCTGGAAGATCCGCTCCACCACCTGCGGCGCCAGCCCCAGCGACGGCTCGTCGAGGAGCAGGAGCCGGGGCTGGCTCATGAGCGCGCGCGCCACCGCCAGCATCTGCTGCTCGCCGCCGGAGAGCGTGCCGGCCACCTGGCCGCGCCGCTCCCTCAGGATGGGGAAGAGCGAGTAGGCCCGGTCCAGGTCCCGGGCGATGCCGGCGCGGTCGCGCCGGAGGTAGGCGCCCACGTCGAGGTTCTCCTGCACCGTGAGGTTCAGGAAGATGCCGCGCCCCTCCGGCGCATGGGCCATGCCCCGCGCCACCAGCTCGTGCGAGCCGAGCCGGCCCACCTCCTCGCCGCGGAAGCGGACCGAGCCGGAGCTGGCGCGCAGCATCCGCGACACCGCCCGCAGGGTGGTGCTCTTGCCCGCCCCGTTGGCGCCGATGAGGGCCACCACCTTCCCCTGGGGCACGTCGAGGGAGACGCCGGAGAGGGCCTGGATGACGCCGTAGTGCACCACCAACCCCCGCACCTCCAGGACGTTCACCTCCGCCGGCTCCGGCGGCGGC
>DASRTO010000335.1:0-4415 GCA_035655915.1 Anaeromyxobacteraceae bacterium | reverse complement strand
ATTGTGGACGGCGGCCCGGTCTTCCCGGAGGCGTCTTCCGCAGCGAGCCGCGAGCACCGAGATGCGCCCGGCCCGGCGGCCGCGCTTGCGGCGAGCAACCGGCGCGGAGCGCCAACCTGCCACGTGTTCCAGTGGCTTCGCGACCGCCGTTTGCGAGCCGCCGCGGGTGCCGCGTCGCCGCGCGGCTCTTGGTCGAAGGTTGCGAGCGAGGACCAGCCGCCGGAGGCGAGACCGGGCCGCCGTGACCGCGAGGAGCAGCGGGCGCGGACGCCCGGCCTAGCGGAGCTCGACGATCCCCGACTCGACGAAGCGGCGGAAGGCCTTCAAGGTCTCCAGCTCCCGCAGCGGCGCCACCTGCAGGATGCGGGAGAGCGGCCGGGCGCCGTCGCAGCGGGAGAGAAGGTACTTCTCCGCCGCCGAGAGCCGGAGGCGCCCCACCTCGTGCGGCGGCACCGCGAGCACCGGAACCTGGGCCGGCCCGAGGAGGCGCTGCGACAGCTCTCCCAGGAGCCGCCGCTGGGCCTCGCGCAGCACGGCGCCGGCGGGCTCCAGGGCCGGGGCCAGCTCCGCCGCCTGGGTGGCGACCTCCTCCGCCTCCTCGACGCGCCCCTCGTCGAGCAGCGCCCGGGCCCGCTCGCTGAGCCCGGCGGCCGCGCCGGCCTCGCCGGCCTCCTCCGGCGGCGGCGCGCCCGGCGGCGCCGCCCTGATCACCCCCTGCTGCAGCAGGGCGTAGAGCCGCTGGTAGAGGTGGAAGTCGGTGGCGTGGAGGGCCAGCCCGATCTCGTCGATGGTCTTGCCCTCCACCGCCAGCATGAGCAGCTTCCCGTCCACGGTGTCCTCCCGCGCCGAGGTGGGGATGCGCTCCTCGTCGATGAGGAGCGTGGCCGCCCCGGTGGGGAAGTGCGAGTGGAAGGCCTGCCAGGCGGTGACGCGGAACTCGGCCTCCTTGAGGATCTCGGCCAGGGGCACCGCGGCGTCGAAGTCGTCGGCGGCGGGAGGAGGGGCCTCGTCCAGGTGGAACACCCCCGAGTCCCAGGTGAAGGCGTCGAGCAGCGTCTCGCGGATCTTGATGGAGAGCGCCTCGCGGACGGCCTCCGGCGGCACCAGCCCCACCATCACCAGCACCTTGCCCAGGCGGACCTTGGTCTCCTCCTGCGTCTGGAAGGCCTTGGAGAGCTGCTCCTCGGTGAGCCGGCCGAAGTTGATGAGCAGCTGGCCCAGGAACTCGCGCGGGTCGTTGGAGGCCGCCCCCACTGCCGCGCCGCGGTGGAGGCGGATGGTCTTGCGGACCGCGCCCCGCTCGCAGGTGAGCGCGCCGGAGAACTGGCGACGGGCCACGAACTCCACCAGGTCCTGGAGGGGCATCACTTGGAAGCTGCCCATGAGGCCGCGCACACGGGGAGTGTCACCGGAAAGACGGCTGGCGGCAAGGCTGGCCATCGGGTAGACAATGCGCCGCCATGATCCGCGTCGAGCTGTACGTCCGGGCGGGATCCGCCGCCTGCGACGAGGCGCGCGCCGTCCTGGGGCGGCTGCGCCGGGAGCTGCCCTTCGACCTCGCCGAGGTGGACGTCGCCTCGGACCCGGCCCTGGAGCGCGCCCTGGGCGGGCGGGTCCCGCTGGTGGTGGTGGACGGCCGCCGGCTGGGGCCAGGGCCCGCCGAGGGGGACCTGCGCCGGGCCATCGATCGGGCCGTCCGGTCGGTGGAAGGGAGCGAGGCCGCGGCGCGCCCGGCCATACCGCCCCGGGCCATGCGCGGGGTGAAGGTGGCGGTCCTGGCCTTGGCGGTGCTCTCCGCCGGGGCGGTGCTGGCGCGCGCCGCCTGGCAACGCCTGGTGGAGGCGCCGCGCCTGGCCGAGCAGGCCTTCGACATCACCCGCATCGGCCCCATCCCCGCTCCCGACCTGACGCTGGAGACGCGCGACGGGCGCCGCCTCTCCCTGGCGAGCCTGCGCGGGCAGGTGGTCTTCGTGAACTTCTGGGCCACCTGGTGCCCGCCCTGCCGCGACGAGATGCCCTCCATGCTCCAGCTGGAGCGGGAGCTGTCCCGCCGCCACCCGGGGCGCTTCACCATGCTGGCGGTCTCGGTGGACGAGGGCTGGGAGCCCATCGCGCAGTTCTTTGGCGGGGCCGTGCCGCCCGGGCTCACGGTGGTGCTCGATCGGGACCAGTCGGCCACGCAGGCCTGGTACTGCGCGGCGCGCGGCGGGTGTCCGCGCGACTTCAAGTTCCCCGAGACCTACCTGGTGGACCGCTCCGGGCGGCTGGTGGCCTTCGTGGTTGGACCCCGGGACTGGTCGGACCAGGCCCCGCGGCGGTTCCTGGAGCAACTCCTGGAGTGAAGGCCGACGCGGCCGGCGCCAGTCCCGAACCCGTTGGAATCACTTGGGATTGTTCCGATGTCGCGCCGGCGATATCGCGCCGCGTCGGCGGCTTTATCTTGATAGCCTTTCGAGCCGTGCAATATAAAGGCCTTGAAACCCTCGCATTTCCTCCCGGCGGAGGGCGCGTGGCGGAGCGCGGCAGCGGAATTCCGGTGGTGGTGGCGGGACTCGGGGAGGTCGGGCGGATGGTCGCGCGCTCGGTCCTCGAGACGCCGGAGTTGCGCCTGATCGGAGCCGTCGACCCGGCCCCGGACCTGGTGGGGAAGCCGCTGGACGCGATCCTGGGCACCCCCTGCGCCGGGCGGGTGGCCTCCGAGGCCGGCGAGGCGCTGCGGGCCGCTGAGGGAGGCGTGATGCTCCAGGCGACCACCTCCTCCTTCGACCGGGCCCGCCCGCAGATCGAGCAGGCGGTGCGGGCCCGGGTCTCGGTGGCCTCCACCTGCGAGGAGCTGGCCTACCCCTGGCTCAAGCACGAGGCTGCCGCCGAAGCCCTGGACCGGCTCTGCGAGAAGAACGACGTGGCGGTGGTGGGGACCGGTGTGAACCCGGGCTTCGCGCTGGATCGCCTGCCGGCCCTGCTGTCGCAGGTGACCGGTCCGGTGCGGCACGTGCACGCCACCCGGGTGGTGGACGCCGGCTCGCGGCGCGCCGCCCTCCAGCGCAAGATCGGGGCCGGGCTCTCCGAGGAGGAGTTCGAGCAGCGGTCGGAGCGCGGCGAGCTGGGGCACGTGGGCCTGGCCGAGTCGGCGGCCCTGGCCGCGCTCGGCTGCGGGCTCATGGTGGACGAGGTGGAGGAAGAGCTGGAGGCGGTGCTGGCGACGGGGCCCCGCGAGGCGGCGGTCCCGGTGCGGGAGGGGCAGGTGGCCGGCGTCCGCCAGCTGGCGCGCGGCTTCGGCGAGGGCCGCGAGGTGGTGCGGCTCGAGCTGGTGGTGGCGGTGGGGGCGGAGCACCCGCGCGACGAGGTGGTGCTCGAGGCCCGGCCACCGCTGCGGCTGCACGTCCCGGGGGGCATCCCCGGTGACGAGGCCACCGCCTGGGCCATGGTCCACGCCGCGGCGGCCCTCCCCCTGCTCCGGGGCCTGGTGACGGTCCTGGACCTGCCCCCCGGGCGCTAGCGAAAGGCGCGCATGCTCGACAAGACCCTCATCGGCCGCGAGAGCGAGCCCGCCGTCCACGAGGTGGAGAAGGGGATGATCCGGCGCTTCGCCGAGGCGCTGGGCGACCCGAACCCCATCTACGTGGACGAGGAGGCGGCGCGGGCCGCCGGCTTCCCGGCCCTGGTGGCGCCGCCGACCTTCCCGGCGGTGCTGGCGGTGAACGACCGCTTCCGCCACTCGCTGGACCTGGGGACGCGGTCGCTGCTCCTCGGCGAGCAGACCATCGAGTACGGGCGCCAGGTGGTGGCGGGCGACCGCATCACCGTGCGCAGCCGGGTCGCGGACGTGCAGGAGAAGGCGGGGCCGAGCGGGCCCATGGACGTCATCGCCATCGAGGACGAGGGGCGCGCCGCCGACGGGGAGCTGGTCTTCCGCTCGCGCGAGACCTTCATCCTGCGGCGCGGGTAGGGGGACGGATGGCCTTGCCCACACGGCAGCTCTACTTCGAGGGGGTGAAGGTGGGCGACGAGCTGCCGCCCCTGGTGAAGCCCCCGGTGGACCGCATCCAGATCGCGCGCTACGCCGGCGCCAGCCAGGACTACAACCCGCTCCACGTCGACGAGCAGTTCGCCCGCAACTCCGGATTCCCCAGCGCCCTGGCGCCGGCCATGCTGGCCATGGGCTTCCTGGGGGAGCTGGTGGTCGACTGGCTGCGCGGGGCGCGCCTGCGGAAGTTCTCGGCGCGCTTCGTCAAGATCGTCTGGCCGGGAGACGTCATCACCTGCCGCGGCCGGGTGGTGGACCGCCGCTTCGAGGAGCCCGGGCGCTACGGCGTGGACATCGAGGCCTGGGCCGAGAACCAGCGCGGCGAGCTGGTGGTGCGCGGGCTGGTCACGGCCCAGCCCTACTACAACTCCGAGGACGAGGCCCGCCA
>DASRTO010000334.1:0-11453 GCA_035655915.1 Anaeromyxobacteraceae bacterium | reverse complement strand
AGCAGCGGGCTGCGCACCCAGTGCTCGGAGAGCTTCTGGGCCCCCTCGCGCTTGTAGGACATGTGGCAGTCGGCGCAGGCCACGCCGCTCCGGGCGTGGACGCCCATGCTCCACACCTCGAACTCGGGGTGCTGGGCCTTGAGGACCTCCATGCCGGTCTCGGCGTGGACCCAGTCCTTGAAGCGGCTGCCCTTCACCTGCATGGCGTCGTAGAGCTTCTCCTGCTCCTCCACCTTGAGCCCCTCGCCCCAGGGGAAGAGGATGGTCATGCCCTTGCCGCAGAAGTACTCCACGTGGCACTGGCCGCACACGTAGGAGCGCTTCTCCTGGCGGGAGGCGTCCAGGTTCGGATCGTAGGGCTTGGCGCGGTCGCCGCGGCGCCAGCGCTCGATGGAGGGCAGGTGCGGCACCGCGCCCGGGCCGGCCGCCAGCTTCTGGATGCCGGTGATGAAGCCGGGCCGGGTCACGCGGATCTCCATCGACTGCGGGTCGTGGCAGTCGACGCAGGAGACCGGGTGCACCTTGCCGCCCGAGAGATCCCCCAGCTGCTTGTGGGCCGCCCAGTAGTCGAGCTCTCCCACCTTGACCAGGCCGGCCTGGATCTGCTCGGAGCGCGAGCCCTGCGGCAGCGCCTCCTGGCCCAGCTTGGCGTAGAGCGGCATCACCGAGGCGTGGCAGTGGAGGCAGTTGCCCGACTGCTTGTTCTCGGCCGGGATGTTGCGCTTGGTGTTCTCCTGGTCGAAGAGGGCGAAGGCGTGGCCGCGCCGGTCGCGGTAGTCCACCGCGAACAGGTAGCCGGCGAAGACCCGCTTGAGCCAGGGATCGCGTTCCGACTTCTGCGGCGGGGGTTGGCTCTCGTTGGCCCGGTGGCCGCCGCCGCCGTACTTGGTGAAGGTGGGCTCGCTGGTCCGCTTGTAGCCGTCGTACTCGCGCGGCCAGTTGGTGCCCCACTTGGCCGGGTCGACGTCGTTCTCGGTCACCTCGACGAGCTTGACGAAGGTGTGCTTGGCCTCCTGCTTCCGCTCGGCGATGTTGACGAGCAGCGCGGCCACGCCGATGGCCACGAGGGCGAAGACGCCGGCGACGAGGGCGATGAGGAGCCCGCGCTTCGGCTGGACCGGGGAATCGGCGGACATGGGGTGCTCCTTTCGGGTGGCGGTGCGGCGAGCGGGTCAGCGCAGGTGACCCACCGAGGCGTGGCAGCGGATGCAGGCGACGTCCCCGCCGTGGACCAAGCTGTCGACGATCTCGGCGTGGCAGCGGCGGCAGTTGGCCTCGACCACCGCCGAGCTCTCCGGGCGCGCCCGGATGACGTCCGGGTAGCCGCCGAGGGTGAAGGCCAGGGAGTGGTGGTAGCCGTTGGCCGCCTTCACCACGTACTTGGACACCGGGCCGGCCGGGGTGTGGCAGTCGTTGCACGTGACGACGTGGTGGTGCGGCGCCGCCAGCCAGCCGCTGTAGTGGCCCTCCATGACGTGGCAGTTGGCGCAGGTGGCCGGGTCGTTGCCCAGGTAGGAGGAGCCCTTGGCGTACTGGAAGGCGAAGGCCCCCAGACCCGCCAGGCCTCCGGCCAGCGCGACGAGCGTGAGCGGGACCGGGAGGAAGCTCATGCCGCGGCTCGTGGTCATGGTCGCCTCCGGGTTGCCCTGGCCGTTCGCAGGCCCTCGCCCTGGCCGCGCCGGGAGAACGGGCCGGAACGGCGCCTTCTCGCCCCCCGTCCGCGGGCGCGGACCCTGCGGGACTGTACCCCGATGGTCGGCGGAGGGGCGGGAAACTTTCGCCCGCTCCGGCCCCGGGAAACGGCCCGTGGCCGGCGCCTCGACCTAGAACCACCACCCCACGGGATCGGGGTAGGGCTCGCGGCGCCCCACGTACTTGAGCCCCTTGACGCAGCGGACCACCAGCCACACCGCCAGGAAGACCAGCACCAGGAACCCGACCACCACCAGCGACAGCAGCGCCCCCACCAGGCCGAAGACCAGGCCCAGCCAGAAGGTGCGGATCTGGAAGCGGAAGTGGGTCTTGAGCCAGTCGGGGGCGTCGTCCCGGTAGACGTAGGCCATGACCACGCCCACGAGCGCGGTGACGCCGGTGACGAAGGTGGCGAGGTACAGGACGTAGACCACCTTGGCGGCGGTCTCGCCGCTGGCCGCGGCCGCCGGCGGGGCGGGCGAGGGCGCCGGAGGCGGCGCGGGAGGCAGCTGGGTGGGCTCGGCCATCTCGACCCTCCGTGAGCGGGGGCGCCCATCCTACCTCCGGGCGCGGCGGAAGGGGGGGCGGGTTGGCGCCCGGTGCCGCGACCTGCTAGATCCCGGCCGCCGTGAGCACCCCCGTCTACCTGCACACCCTGGGCTGCCCGAAGAACCGGGTGGACAGCGAGGTCATGCTCGGGACCCTGGTCCAGGCGGGCTACCGTCTGGTCGAGGATCCGGCCCGCGCCGACGTCATCGTGGTCAACACCTGCGGCTTCATCGAGAGCGCCAAGGAGGAGTCGGTCGAGGCCATCCTGGAGCTGGCGGCCATGAAGGCGCAGGGGCGCTGCCGCAAGCTGGTGGTCGCCGGCTGCCTCACCCAGCGCTACCACGCCGAGCTGGCCCGCGAGATTCCCGAGGTGGACCACTTCGTGGGCACCGGCGCCTACCAGGACATCGCCCGCATCGCGGCCGACGCCCAGGCCGAGCGGGTGGTGGTGCCCAACCCGGACTTCGTGCACGCCGCCACGACCCCGCGGGTGAACTCCCTGCCCTCCCACGGCGCCTACCTCAAGATCGCCGAGGGCTGCGACAACGACTGCGCCTTCTGCATCATCCCGGCGCTGCGCGGCCCGCAGCGCTCGCGTCCGGTGGAGGACCTGGTGGCCGAGGCCGGGCAGCTCGCGGCCCAGGGGGTGGTGGAGCTGTCGCTGGTGGCCCAGGACCTCACCGCCTGGGGCCACGACCTCCCCGGCCGGCCCCGCCTGCACCAGCTCCTCCCCGAGCTGTGCCGGGTCGACGGCCTG
Organism: Anaeromyxobacteraceae bacterium; assembly: GCA_035655915.1. Lineage (GTDB taxonomy): Bacteria > Myxococcota > Myxococcia > Myxococcales > Anaeromyxobacteraceae > DASTPH01. The sequence goes on along the minus strand of DASRTO010000334.1, from coordinate 8,455 downwards.
CGCTGGATCCGCCTGCACTACGCCTACCCGCGCGACTTCCCGGACGCGCTCGTCGAGGTCATGGCCAGCGAGCCGCGCATCGTGAAGTACCTCGACATGCCGCTGCAGCACTCCTCCGACCGGCTGCTGCGCTCCATGCGGCGCGGCCGCGACTCGCGCTTCCTCCGGGGCCTGCTCTCGAGGATCCGCGCCGGCGTCCCGGGCATCGCCATCCGCACCGCCCTCATCGTGGGGCTCCCCGGCGAGACCGAGGAGGACTTCCAGGGCCTCCTGCGCTTCGTGGAGGCGCAGCGCTTCGAGCGGCTGGGGGTCTTCACCTACTCGCGCGAGGAGGGGACCGCGGCGGCGCGGATGCCGGGGCAGGTCCCGGAGAAGGTGAAGCGCGCCCGGCAGGAGAAGGTGATGGCGCTGCAGCAGGTCATCGCCCGCGAGCAGCAGCGGGCCATGGTGGGGCGCCGCCTGGAGGTGCTGGTGGAGGGGCGCGCCGAGGAGACGGAGCACCTGCTCGCCGGCCGGCACGCCCAGCAGGCCCCGGAGATCGACGGGCTCACCTACCTGAACGAGTTTGCGGTGCCCGGCGAGAAGGGAGGCGGGACCGCCTGGCCGGGCGAGCTGGTCACGGTGGAGGTGACCGAGGCCGGCGACTACGACCTGGTGGGACGCGTGGTGGGGCGCGACCCGCACCGCGCCTCGAGGCGGCTCCCGCCGGCGCCGGGGCGCGCCCCCCGGCGGCCGGCGCTGCCGGTGATCCCGTGACGCTGGAGCACCGGGTCCGGCGCCCGGCGGTGCCGGCCGAGCGGCCGCCGCTGCTGGTGCTGCTGCACGGCATCGGCGCCGACGAGGAGGACCTCTTCGGCCTGGCGGGTCACCTGGACGGGCGCTTCCTGGTGGTGTCGGCACGCGCTCCCCGCGAGGTCGAGCCCTTGGGCTACGCCTGGTACGCCCTCGACTGGTCGGCCTTCCCGCCGCGGGCGGACGTGGCCCAGGCCCGGGAGAGCCTGGCCCTGCTGCAGCGCTTCCTGGGCGAGGCGGTCGCCGCCTACCGCGCCGACCCCGCCGGGGTCCACCTGCTCGGCTTCAGCCAGGGCGCCTCCATGGCCCTCGGGGTGGCCCTCGCCCGTCCTGACCTGGTCCTGTCGGTGGTGGCCCACTCGGGGCGGCTGCCCCGGTCGCTGGTCCCGGCGGTGCCGGCGCCGGGCCTCGCCGGCCTGCCGGTGCTGCTCCAGCACGGACGGCACGACCCGGTGGTGCCGGTGGCCTTCGCCGACGAGGCGAAGGGGCTGCTCGAGCCCCTGGGCGTGGCCCTGGAACGGCGCGACTACGACCTGGGCCACGAGATCGGCCCCGACAGCCTGCGCGACCTCGCCGGCTGGCTCGCCGCCCGGCTCGACTCGCCGCGCTGAGGGGCTGGTCGACAGGCGGCGCGCCTTGTGGTCCACTCCCGGGGCCCGCCGCCCGCCGCGGCCCGCCCCGGAGCCGTGCACGCCTTCGCCGCCATCGCCCTCCTGGCCGCTGCCCAGGCGCCCCCCGCCGAGGCCCGGCCGGCCGGCGGCGCGGAGGCCGCGGCGGCCCCGCCTGCCGCCTCGACGGGCGACTGGGCCGAGCGCCAGTCGCGGGAGGCGGGCTTCGCCGCCCTCATGCCCTGCGAGCCCGGCCGCCTGGGCGATCCGGTGGACCTTCCCTCGGAGCAGGGGCGGCTGCGGATGGTGGTGTGGGGCTGCGAGATCGCCCGCGGCGAGGGCTACGGCGTGGTGGTGATGGAGCTGCCGCCCGCCGCCGCCGCGGCCCTGGAGGCCGACGCCCTCGATCGGATGGCCGAGCAGATGGCCCAGCGCTCGGCCGCCCGGGGCGCCCGGCTCTCCCGGTCGCTGCGCCGCACCATCTCGGGAGCGCCGGCGCGGGACCTCACCTTCGAGTCTGAGGGCAAGGCGCTGCGCATCCTGGTGGTGCTGGACGGCCCCCGGCTGCTGCAGGCCATGGCGTCGCGCGGGGGAGCGGAGACCATCCCCGGCTCCGATCGCTTCTACGACTCCTTCCGCCCGCTCCGCTGACCGCGGCGGATCCTCCCGCGGACCGATGATCTCGCCTTGAACTGAGGCGGCCTGGTCTCGCCGCAGGCCGCATTCGGAGCGAGCAGTGAGCGCGTGGGATGCGCGCGACCGGGCGCGAGCGCTTGCGGTGAGCAACCGGCGAGGAGCGTCAGGGTCCCGTACGATCCGCGAGATACGCGACCGCCGTTTGCGAACCGCCCCGGGCACCGCGTCGACGCGCGGCCCTGGCGCCGCGGTTGCGAGCGGAGACCGGCGGCCTGCGGCGAGACCGGGCCGCCGCTCAGCGTCCCGGCGGCGAGACCCGGTGGGCGTCCTTGGGCACCCGCACCTCGAAGTCCGAGTCCTTGAGCCCCACGTTGCGGCGGATGTCCTGGAGCTCGACCTGGTTCACGTTGCCCTGGCCGTCCTCGACCCGCGTGGCGGTGACCTGCCCGTCCGGGCCGACCGTGAGCGTCACCGACTCGACCCGGGGATCGGGCCTCCTGGGCCGCAGCACCAGCTGGCCCGGCGGGCCGGAGGCGACGTGGAACTCCGACTCCAGCCTCCCCTGGCCGAGCAGGAAGGTCACCGCCGCGCTCATGGCGGTGGCGTCGAAGTGCTCGTCCACGTACACCTGGTTCGCCTCCGGCTCCCACTGCACCAGCCGCGAGCCGACCACCGCCACCGTCTTGGCCTCCGGCGACCGGTAGTCCCAGCGCATGCGACCGGGCTTCTTGAGGCGCAGCGTGCCGCGCGAGACCTGGCGCCTCCCGCCGGCGGCGTAGCTGTAGGTCTGGACGAAGGCGGCCTCCAGGTCCCGGGTGCGTTCGTAGAAGGCCTGCACCGCCCGGGCGCGATCCCGGGCCTCGGCGGCCGGGGGCGGCTCCGGCGGCGGGGCCGGGGGCTGGCCGGCGAGCGCCTGCGACAGCGCGAGAATGGCGACCAGGGCCCGCATGGCTCCGTTATAACCGACGCGCCGCCCCGCGGCGGCATTCAGGGAGCAGGCGCTGGCCGGGCGGTCCGAGGCGCTTGACGCCCCCCGGCGCACCGGGCGATTCTCCCTCGCCCCATGCGCACCGTCCGCGCCGTCATCGCGGCAGCCGCCCTGGCGCTGGCCCAGGGCTGCGGCACCAGCTGCCAGGATCTGGCCGACCGCATCTGCGACTGCCTGCCGGCGGGCGCGCTGCAGACCACCTGCAAGGACCAGGTGAAGGCCCAGCTCGAGCGCGACCCGAAGCCGGACGGCGCCGCCGAGGCCTACTGCGAGTCGAAGCTGGCCACCTGCCCAGGGGGCCAGGCCATGTGCGATCGGCTCAACACCTGCCAGGGCAAGGTGGACTGCGGCCTCGCCTACGCCGATCCCGCCGATCCCACCGGGGCCACCTGCCTGCCCACCCCGTGCGCCCCCGGCACGCCCGGCTGCGACTGAGGGCTCAGAGCCCCAGGAACGCGCGCAGGCCGGCGGTGGGGCGTGGGGGCCCCTCGCCGAACCGCCCGGCGATTCGGGTGCCGCAGGCGCGGCAGCGGCCGCCGTCGAGGCGGTAGGCGCGAACCGCGAACCAGTCCCGCTCGATCACCGCCTCGCCGCAGCCGGGGCAGAAGGTGGTCTGCCCCTCGGGATCGCGCACGTTGCCGGTGTAGACGTGGCGCAGGCCGGCCTCCCGCGCGATGGCCCGGGCCCGCGTCAGCGTGGCCGCCGGGGTGGGCGGGCGGTCGAGCATCTTGTAGTCGGGGTGGAAGGCGGTGAAGTGCAGCGGCGTGTCGGCCCCCATGTGGTCGCGCACCCATTCCGCGAGCGCCCGGGTCTCGGCGGGATCGTCGTTCAGCCCCGGGATCACGAGGTTGGTGACCTCGACCCAGACGCCGGTCTCCCGGGCCAGCCACTCCAGCGTCTCCAGCACCGGCGCGAGGTGCGAGAGCGTCACCTTGGCGTAGAAGTCCTCGGTGAAGCCCTTCAGGTCCACGTTGGCCGCGTCCACGTCGCGGAACACCTCGGCCCGCGCCTCGCGGGTGACGTAGCCGTTGGTGACGAAGACCGTCTTGAGCCCGCGGGCGTGGGCCTCCCGGGCCACGTCGATGGCCCACTCCGCGAAGATGATGGGGTCGTTGTAGGTGAAGGCGATGGACGGGCATCCCGCGCGCACCGCCAGGTCCACCACGTCGCGGGGCGTGTGTTCCCCCATGGCGCGCTGGCCGGCGCGGGCCTTGGAGATGTCCCAGTTCTGGCAGAAGCGGCAGCCCAGGTTGCAGCCCACCGTCCCGAAGGAGAGGACCTGCGTGCCGGGGAGGAAGTGGTTCAGGGGCTTCTTCTCGATGGGGTCGGAGGCGAAGCCGGTGGACCGGCCGTAGGCCAGCGAGACCATGCGCCCGCCCAGGTTCTGCCGGATGAAGCAAAAGCCGGCCTGGCCTTCTCCGAGCAGGCATTCGCGGGGGCAGAGCGTGCAGCGCAGCCGCCCGTCCGGCTGCGCCTCGTAGAATCGGGCGGGGTACATCCCCTGCGATCCTAATCACGTCCGCCGCCGGTACCAAAGCGCCGCCCCCGAGGGGGCGCGGCGGTCCAGCCCCCGCCGGGGCGGCCGGGACGGGGTCGCGGCCCGGCGCCCGCCGGCGCCACCCATCCCGCGTTTCCGGGTCGGGCTCCGGCGCCTCGCTGGCGCGGTGCCCGCGCTTGCGGACCCGGGCGGAAGGCCCTAGAACTTCGGGCTTCCAGGAGCACCCTTGACCTTCCGGGAGGCCATCGAGCGGCGCGTCCTCGTCTTCGACGGGGCCATGGGGACGCAGATCCAGGCGCAGGCCCTCAAGGCCGCCGAGTTCGGCGGCCAGGAGGGGGCCAACGACCTGCTCACGCTCACCCGCCCGGACCTCATCGAGGCCATCCACGGCCGCTACTTCGCGGTGGGGTGCGACGTGGTGGAGACCAACACCTTCGGCTCCTCGCGCCTCAAGCTCGACGAGTACGGCCTGGGGCACCGCACCTACGAGGTCAACTTCCGGGCCGCCATCAACGCGCGCCGGGCCGCCGAGCGCCACTCCACGCCGGACCACCCCCGCTTCGTGGCCGGCTCCATCGGCCCCACCGGCATGCTGCCGTCCTCGTCCGACCCGGCCCTCTCCAACATCACCACCGACGCCCTGGAGCGGATCTTCCTCGAGCAGGCCCGCGGCCTGGTGGACGGCGGGGTGGACGCGGTCGTCATCGAGACCCAGCAGGACATGCTGGAGCTGCGCTCGGCGGTGCTGGCGGTGGACGCCGTCCGGCGGGAGGCGGCACGGGACGTCTTCGTCATCGCCCAGCCCACGCTCATCGACCAGAACGGGCGCATGCTGCTCGGCACCGACATCGGGAGCGCGCTGGCCACCCTGGAGCGGCTGCCGGTGGACTGCATCGGCCTCAACTGCTCCACCGGCCCGGCCGAGATGCGCGAGAGCGTGCGCCTCCTGGGGCAGCGGTGCAGCCACTACGTCTCGGTGCTCCCCAACGCCGGCATGCCCGAGAACGTGGAGGGGCGCGCCGTCTACCGGCTCTCGCCGCAGGCCCTGGCCGACGCCCTGGCGGGCTTCGTGCGGGACTTCGGGGTGGACATCGTGGGCGGCTGCTGCGGCACCACCCCCGACCACATGACGGCGGTGGTGGAGCGGGTGCGGTCCCTCGACGCCCCGCGCCGGCGCCGGCCGCGCCCGGCCCCGGAGCTCTCCAGCGCCATGAAGGCGGTGCCGCTCGACCAGGAGCCCCGGCCGCTGGTGGTGGGCGAGCGGGTGAACGCCCAGGGCTCGAAGAAGGTGAAGGAGCTCCTGCTGGCCGACGACTACGCCGGGCTGCTCCAGATCGCCCGCGGCCAGGTCGAGGGGGGCGCCCACGTCCTGGACGTGTGCACCGCCTTGAACGAGCGGGACGACGAGGCCGCCCAGATGCGGACCCTGGTGCGGCTGCTGGCCCAGTCGGTGGATGCGCCGCTGATGATCGACTCCACCGAGCCGGACGTCGTCGAGAGCGCCCTCAAGGTCTACCCCGGCCGCTGCATCGTCAACTCGGTGAACCTCGAGAAGGGCGGGGAGCGGGTGCGGCGGGTGCTGCCGCTGGCGCGGCGCTACGGCGCGGCGGTGGTCTGCATGACCATCGACGAGAAGGGCATGGCCCAGAGCGCCGAGCGCAAGGCCGAGATCGCCCGGCGCCTGGTGGGGGTGGCCCGGGAGCACGGGCTCTCTCCCGACGCCCTGGTCTTCGACGCCCTCACCTTCACGCTGGCCACCGGCTCGCAGGAGTACCGCCGCTCGGCGCTGGAAACGCTGGAGGGCATCCGGCGCATCAAGGCCGAGAACCCCGGGGTGTTCACGGTGCTGGGGGTCTCCAACGTCAGCTTCGGCCTGGCCAAGGCCGCCCGCGAGGTGGTGAACTCGGTCTTCCTCTACCACGCGGTGCGGGCGGGGCTGGACCTCGCCATCGTGAACCCCAAGGACCTCCGCCCCTACCCGGCGATCCCGGAGACGGAGCGGACGCTGGGCGAGGACCTGATCCTCGACCGCCGCGACGACGCCCTGGCCCGCCTGGTGGCCCACTTCGAGGGCGCGGCGGCGCGCGGGCCGGCCCCGGAGGCGGACCTGTTCGCCGGCAAGGGGGCCGAGGAGCGGCTGCACCTCCAGATCCTCCACCGCCGGCCGGAGGGGGTGGAGGCGCTCATCGACGAGGCGCTGACCCGCCGGACCCCGGTGGAGGTCCTGAACCGCGTGCTCCTCCCGGCCATGAAGGACGTGGGGGATCGCTTCGGCGCCGGCGAGCTCATCCTGCCCTTCGTGCTGCAGTCGGCCGAGGTGATGAAGCGGGCCGTCTCGCATCTGGAGAAGTTCCTGGAGCGGAAGGAGGGCGTCGCCAAGGGGCAGGTGGTGCTGGCCACCGTCTACGGCGACGTCCACGACATCGGCAAGAACCTGGTGAAGACCATCCTCCAGAACAACGGCTTCACGGTGCACGACCTCGGCAAGCAGGTGCCGGTGGCCACCGTCATCGAGAAGGCGGTGGAGGTGGGCGCCGACGCCGTCGGCCTCTCGGCGCTCCTGGTCTCCACCTCCAAGCAGATGCCCTACTGCGTGGAGGAGCTGGGACGGCGCGGCCTGTCCTTCCCCGTGCTCATCGGCGGCGCCGCCATCAACCGGCGCTTCGGCTACCGCGCCCACTTCCTGCAGGACGGGTCGCCCTACCCGGGCGGCGTGTTCTACGCCAAGGACGCCTTCGAGGGGCTGGAGGTCGTCGAGGCGCTCACGGATCCGGCCCGCCGCGAGCCCTTCAAGGAGTCGGTGCTGCAGAAGGCCCTGGCGAACCGGAGCGCCCCGGCGGCGGAGGCACCCGCCGCCGGGCCGGGGCGCCGCTCCGGCGTGCGCCCGGTGGAGAAGGCGCCCGCGCCGCCCTTCTGGGGGCGGCGGGTGGTCCCCTCGGGGCAGATCCCCCTCGGCGAGCTGTGGCCGCTCCTCGACCTCACCGAGCTCTTCAAGCTGCAGTGGGGGGTACGGCTCAAGGGCGAGGAGTACCAGCGGGCGGTGCGGGAGGAGTTCGGGCCTCGCCTCGAGCAGCTCAAGGCCGAGGTCCAGGAGAAGGGCTGGCTCACGCCGCGGGTTGTCTACGGCTACTTCCCCTGCCACGCCGAGGGGAACGACCTGGTGGTGCTGGACCCGGTCCACCGCAAGCAGGAGCTGGGGCGCTTGCGCTTCCCGCGCCAGCCCGACGAGCGCTTCCTGTGCCTCGCCGACTACTTCCGGCAGGAGCCCGGCTCGGACGTGGTGGCCTTCCAGGTGGTGACGGTGGGCGACCAGGCCGGCAAGGCGGCCGAGGCCATGCAGGAGCGGGGCGACTACACCCGGGCCCTCTACCTCCACGGCCTGGCGGTGGAGACGGCCGAGGCCCTGGCCGAGCACTGGCACCGCACGATCCGGACCGAGCTCTCGCTTCCCGACGGGCAGGGCAAGCGATACTCGCCCGGCTACCCCTCCTGGCCGGAGCTCGGCGACCAGCGCACGCTGTGGAAGCTGCTCGAGCCCGACCGCGGCATCGGCGTGTCGCTCACCAGCGCCGACCAGATGGTACCGGAGGCCTCCACCTCGGCGGTGGTGCTGCACCACCCCGAGGCGGTGTACTACACGATCCGTGGAGTGAGCGGGTAGGGCGCGTTCCGGGAGGCGGTGCTGTTCGACCGCTGAGCGGCTCGGAACCTGAACGAACGGGTCGTCTTGCCCCTTCACGAAGCGCGTGACCTCCCCTTCGCGTTTGGATATGCTCGCCGCGCGTGGGGGTCCGCGCGACCTTACTCCTGGTCGAGAGCGCCGCGGCACGGCCGGCCGCCGCGGGGCCGTTCTCTGGCCTCTTCACCCGATGACCTCCACCCACGGCGTGACGTCATCGCAGCATGGCTCGGTCCCTTCCTCGAGAGGCCCGC
>DASRTO010000333.1:0-6274 GCA_035655915.1 Anaeromyxobacteraceae bacterium | reverse complement strand
ACCAGTTCATCCAGCCCTACCTCCTGGGGGTGCGCCGCAGCGACCGGCCGGTGGACGACTGAGCGGCGGACGCGCCGGCGGGCCCAAGCCCGGCGACCCGAGCGCGCGCCCGCCGGCGTCGACTCCGCGGCGCGGCGCGCGCTCGCCGGCACGCCTCAGCCGCCGTGACCCCGGTGGTGGCCGTGGCCGTGCCCGCGCTCGTCCCACCCATCGCCCCTCCCGTGCCGGTTGTCGGCCCTCCAGCCGGGCCCGTGCCAGTGGCGGTAGTGGCCTGGGGGCATGCGGACCAGGCCCACCGGGACGTAGGCGGGGCGGACGTAGTACCAGCGGGCGTACGGATTGTGGGTGCGGTACCAGGAGCCGTCCTGGCGGACCCAGTAGTAGCCGCCCACGAAGAAGATCTCCCGGTCGTAGTCCTGCACCACCTGGACTCCCGGCTGGACCACCACCAGCGGCGGCAGCACCGCCGGCAGGCCCAGCTGGATCGAGACATGGGCGTCGGCCGCCGCCGGTGTAGCAAGGCCCAGGGCGAGGGCCAGGGCGAGGGTGCGAATGTGGTTTCTCATGATCGAACCTCCTGCCAACCTCCCACGCGCCAGACGCACCGCGCTCCCTCGCCATTCAACCCGCGCCGGCCGCGACGTCGTCCGGCCCCGCCGGGGGAGGGCCCCCAATTGGGCAATCCAGCCGCGCGGCACGGACGCGGATGTCGTGAGAGGTAGGCGGGAAGCGACGCGGGCCAGAGGACGTTCTCCTTCGTTGTGGAGGTTCCGCCTCTCCACCGAGGAGGCTCGCGTGACCCGCTACCTGCTTCCCATGGCGATGGGGCTCTCCGTGCTCTTCGCCGGCTGCAAGAAGGAGGAGGGACCGTCGAAGGTGACGGCCCGGGACGTGGAGAGGAAGGCGGCGGAGGCCGCCGGGGCCGCGGCCGACTACGCGAGGCAGGAGAAGGACGCCTACGTGGCGCGAGCCCAGAGGGCGGTGGACGAGGGGAGGGCCGAGATCGAGAGGCTGCAGGCCGAGGCCCGGCGCGGCAGCGCCACCGCGAGGGGGAAGCTGGAAGGCCGGATCGAGGCCATGGAGGCCAGGTGGAAGCTGGCGGAGCGGCGGCTGGGCGAGCTGAAGGCGGCGAGCGGCGAGGCCTGGAAGGACCTCCGCGCAGGCGTCGACCGGGCGGTGGAGGACCTGAGGCAGCCCGAGCCCTCGCGGCGCTCCGGCTAGGCCGCCCCAGGCCGGAGGACGTGCTCCGCTGCGCGGAGGGAGGCCGCCCCGGGGCGGCCTGCGAGCGGGCACCGGTGCGCCGGAAGGGGCGTGGGGCATGCCGCTGACGTCGAAAGCAGCCCGGGCGCTGGCGAGGAGCGGGCTCCAGCCCGAGGACGTGGCCCTGGTCCTGCGGCGGATGGCGGAGGCGCTCCCCCATCTCGAGCTGTCCGCCTGGGACGTCGCTGCGGGCGGAGGCGCCGGCACCTTCCGCTGCCACCTCTCGCTCGGCGGCGCGCGCCTGGCGGCCCGGGTCACGAGCCCCAGCGGAACGGTCGCCAGGTCCGACCGGACCATCCTCCGCGATCTGACGGACGAGGCCCGCCACCTGCTCGAGACGCCGGGCCGAGCGCGAGGGGCGCTGTCGGACTTCGGCCTGGCGACCTTTTCGCGGACGGTGGCGCGGCTTCTCGAGCCACCGCTCGACTGGGGAGTGGTGCTCGGTACGCTCCGCGGCCTGCGGGCCCTGACGGCGGAGACCTACGAGGGTCACCGGATCTCGTACGGCCTCATCTTCACCGCCCGCGCGGGACAGGGGGATACCCCCCTCCTCTCGTTCGAGAACAAGCGGTTCAAGACGCTGACCGACGGCTTCTCCACCGCCCTGCTGCTCGACCGCCGGGGCGGGCTGGCCGGCATCGTCGCCCTGGTCGCCTCCTCGGAGACCGTCGGCTCCAGCCTGGCCCGGCCCTGGTGGTTCGGGTCGCTGGCGGACACCGCGGCGCGCGTCGGCGGCGTCGGAGTGGCGCTCACGCGCGGCGGCGATCTCCTCATCGCCCATCGACGCCAGCTGGTGCTGTCGCAGCGCTCCGGACTCTGGACGCTGTGGCGCCACGCGGAGCTGCTCGGCCGCATCCGCCGCTCGTGGCACACGCGCGGGAGGGGGGACGAGCTCGACCGCGTGATCGTCGCCCTGTATCGGGTGGCGCTCGAGCTGGCCCTGCGCCGCTCCGGAGGCCTCCTGGTGGTGGCGTCGAGCCGGGAGGCGGGGCGCAAGCTGGTGGTCTCGAAGGGCGATCTCCTGGGCTCGCCGCGGCGCCCCCTGGAGGAACGCCGGCTCGACGCCAGCCTGGAAGGCCAGCTGGTCCAGCGCACCGATCGGCGCATCGTGGCCGATCTGGCGTCCGCCGACGGCGCCCTCGTCGTCGATCGGACCGGGAGGCTCATGGCCTACGGGGCAATGGTCCGGAGCTCGTCCAGCACCTCCACCCAAGGTGCGCGGTCCCGGGCCGCCGTCGCGGCGAGCCGGCTCGGCCTCGCCATGAAGATCAGCTCCGACGGCGGGATTTCGGTATACCGGCACGGCAGGCCGGTGGTGAGCCTCTGATCGCGCCGCCCCCGGGCGGGCCGCTAGCCAGCGGCGCCCGCCGCCCTGGGTCCGGGCTGCGGCCGGCTGTCCCGCTCGCCCTCGCCCTCGCGGATCGCCTCCAGCGCGGCCCGGTAGGCCTGGCTCCTGAAGAGGAACTCGCGGTGCGTGCAGGAGACCTCCCGGTTCCTGGCCTCGGGGATCTGGCCGGGGTCGAGGAGCGCCGCTGGGTAGGGCGCGACCCGGTCGCGCCGGGAGTAGATGGACACCAGCCGCACGCCGGCCGGCCAGGTGCCCTTCCGGAGCCGCCTCAGGAACGGGCTCAGGGGCGCGACCTGCCACACCGACCGCGCCAGGAAGCCCAGGGGCAGCGCCGCATAGGCCACCGGGGTGCCGTGGTACGGCGTGCCCAGGGTGACGAGCGTCCGCACGCGCCGGTGCCCTCCCAGGTGCTTCACGTACCAGGCACCGATGAGGCCGCCCTTGGAGTGGCCGACCACGGTCAGCGGCCCCAGGCCCGGGTAGCGCTGGTAGATCCGCTCCACCTTGACCCGCACCAGTTCGGCCAGCTCGTCGATGCCGCGGCTGTTGAAGGTATGGGCGAAGCCTCCCAGGTTGAGGGAGAAGGCGCAGTATCCGTCGCGGCGGAACCGCCGCTCCAGCACCTCCAGGGTGCGGCGGGTGGCGAAGAATCCTTGGAGCAGGAGCACCGGCCTGGGGCAGCGCGCCAGGTCTCCGTGCTTCACCACCGCGTTGCCGCCGAGGTCGAGGTCCAGGTAGCCGCGGAGGTAGCCGACCTGCTGGCGGAGGCGACGCAGCGCGACCAGCAGCGACCCCGAATCGGTTGCCAGCGGGCGGCTCACGGTGATCACGGCGGGCGGTCCTCTCTTCGCCCCCTCCCATCCTCATTGACGCACCGAAGCCCACCTCGCTTCACGCCCACGACCGTGGGAGGTCGGGCCGAACCCAGCCCCGGGGGGCCGTGCGGCCCACGCGACCAGGCTCGACAGCCACCCTGAGCCGCCGGCGAGGCCGGGCGTGACCGGGCCTGGTCCCCGATCCGCGGCGGCCGGCCCCGATTAGGTGGGGACGTACAGGATCGGCTGGCGGGCCAGGAAGAACTTCTCCACCGCGTCCACCGACCAGCCGGGCAGGTTGAAGAGCCGGACCCCGCAGCCGGAGGGCTGGCGCCCGGTGGTGGCGCTCTTGGCGCGCACGAAGGAGACCTCGCCCTCGAGGTCGATCTTGCGCCCGTCGGCGAGCCCCAGCCTGACTTGAAGTCGCGTCCCCACCGGTGGGGGCATCATGGTGGCGATGAAGACCCCGCCCGAGTCGATGCGGCGCGTCGTCCCCACGTAGAAGTTGTGCTCCGAGACCAGGCTGACGTTCACCTCGACGCGGGTGGTGGGGAGGCGCTTGCGAGGCTCGTCGACCAGCTCCTCGTCGATGAGCGCCATGAGGTCCAGGGGCGATCGCGCCTTGGGCGCGGGGGCCGGCGGCTCGGCCTCCTGCAGGGAGGGGCGGAACGGCGGAGGCGGCTGGGCTCGCGCCGCCGGGGCCGGAGCGGACGCCACCGCCACCTGCGGGCCGGGGCGCTCCACCACCGACATGGGACGCGACAGGACCTCGGCCCGGGCCATGGCGCGGTCGGCGCCGGCCACCGCGGCCAGCGGCTCCACCACCTCGCGCGCGGGGGCCACCAGCACCACCCGCACCCCCACCCGCGCCGCCCCCTGGGCGGCGGTGAGGGCCCCGCCCCAGGTGGCATCCGGGGCGGCCGGCAGCATGAGGACGATGACGTGGGGCGCCACCTGCTTGAGCAGCGGCTCCATGTCCCCCGGCGCGGCCAGGCAGTACACGGCGAAGCCGGCACGCTCGAGGTGCAGGTGAAGGGCGATGCTGACGTCGGCGTCCTGGCCCACCACGAGCACGCGCGACGCCACGGGGGCGCCAGACGGGCTCACGCGTTCCGGCCTCCGGTCTCGATGAGGATGCGGCGCTCCAGGTCGGCGCGGTTGGTGGCGTTGCCGAGGGCGGTGTCGAGCGAGATGCGCTTCGCCTCGTGGAGCCGGTACAGGTACTGGTCGAAGGTGTGCATCCCCAGGTCGGCGCCGGCGGTCTCCATGTAGTGACGCAGCTCGGGGATCTTGGAGCCGTCGCGGATCATCTCGCGGACGGTGGAGGTGGCGAGCAGGGCCTCCACCGCCGGGATGAGGCCGGCGGCATCGGCGCGCATCAGGAGGCGCAGCGAGAGGACCGCCTGCAGGTTGTCGGCCAGCCGGGCCCGCACCGTGTCCTGCTCGTCGGAGGGGAAGAGGCCGACCACGCGGCCGATGGCCCGAGGCACGTCCGGGGTGTGGAGCGAGGTGATGACCAGGTGGCCGGTCTCGGCGGCCTTGAGGCAGATGTCGGCGGCCTCCCGGTCGCGCAGCTCGCCCACCATGATGATGTCCGGGTCCTGCCGCAGGGCGGCCCGCAGGGCGTCGGAGTAGCTGGCGGTGTCGGAGCCCACCTCGCGCTGGATCACCAGCCCCTTCCCCTGCGGGAAGATGAACTCGATGGGATCCTCCACCGTCACCACGTGGAGCCGCTCCTGCTGGATGATGTGGTTGATGATGGAGGCGATGGTGGTGGACTTCCCGTTGCCGGTGGCGCCGGTGACCAGCAGCAGGCCGCGCCGGGCGTCGGCCACCGTCTGCACCACCGGCGGCAGGTTCAGGCCCTGGAAGTCGGGGATCTGGAAGGGGATGGTGCGCAGCACCGCCCCCCAGCTGCCCCGCTGCTTGAAGATCGAGGCCCGGAAGCGGCTCACCCCGGGGAGCGAGTAGCTCCGGTCCACCTCGCGGAAGTCGAGGGGGCTGAAGCCGGAGCCAGGCGCCTGCAGGATGAAGTTGGCGATGGCCTCGGTGTCGGCGTGGGAGAGGGGCGGGTACTTCGCCGCCAGGAGCTCGCCGAACACCCGGTAGGTGGGCGGGTAGCCGACTTCGAAGTGGACGTCGCTCGCCTGCCGCTTCACCGCCAGCTGCAGGAACGAGTGGAACATCTCCTCGCCGAGAGGACCCTGTTGGCCTTCCATAGGGCCCCGAGTCTATCCCGCGATCCGGGGCGGTTCCAGCCGGCGCCCGGCGGGTCGGGCTACGCCGGGAGGCCGGCGGCCTCGAGCACGTGCCGGACGAAGACGTCCTCGGGCACCGCTCCCACGAACTCGACGCGCTCGTTCACCACCGTCTTGGGCACTCCCATGACCTGGTACTGCGCCGCCAGGTCGGGGAACTCGCTGGCCTCCACGGCGTCGGCGACGACGTTGGAGTTCTCGATGGCGATGGCGTGGGCCAGACCGGCCGCCTGGGGGCAGTACGGTCAGGTGGGGGTGAAGAACACCCGGATGTGGACCGGACTCTTCACCTTGGCCAGCTTCTCGCGCGACTCGGCGGTGAGCCCGGACTCGCCGCGCGCCACGTCGATGAGGCCGCGGATGAAGCTGCCGAACTCGTAGCCCAGCGGGCCGCCCACGAAGCGCACCCGCCCCTTGGCCGCGCCGGAGATCACGGTGAGTGGCCCCCCCTCGCCCGCCTGCAGGCCCAGCGCGGCGCGCTGCTCGGGGGTGGGGAGGTCCAGGTACTGGTACTTGACGTGGGGGGAGAGCGCCGCCACCTCGCCGTACAGCTCCTTGATCTGCCGGGTCAGGTCGCGGGCCGGCGGGTTGAG
>DASRTO010000332.1:0-4875 GCA_035655915.1 Anaeromyxobacteraceae bacterium | reverse complement strand
CCTGGCTGGCGGTAGCCTGGATCCTGCTGGAGGTGGTCGTCGGCTGGATGGGGGTGCGCCGGCGCCACGCCGCCGCCGCCTCGGCGGCCCCCCCCGCGCCGCCCCCCTGAGCCCCGCGCCGCATGGCCATCGGGCCGCGCGCCTTCCTCTACCGCCTCCGCTCCTGGCTGTACCGGCGCGAGGTGCACCTCTGGTACGACCGCGCCTACCGGCTGCCGGTCTCGGCCCTGGAGGCGGTGGGGATGGAGCCGCGGCGGGCCGACTTCGTGGCCTTCTGGCTCAAGGAGAGCCGGGCGGTGGCGGTGGAGAGCTTCCGCTCGCCGCGGCGGGTGGCCTACGCCGACCTGGCCCGGGTGCACGCGCCGGCGCTGCTCGAGTCGCTGGGCCACGCCGAGACGCTGGGGCACGTCTTCGCGGCCGACCCCTCGGACGTGCCGGTGGACGAGGTGATGGCCACGGTGCGGCTGGCCTGCGGCGCCACCCTGGAGGCGGCGCGCGAGACCCTGCGCACCCGCCGGCCGGCGCTGAACCTGCTCGGCGGCTTCCACCACGCCGCCCCGGCGGCCGCCGGCGGCTACTGCCCGGTGAACGACGTGGCGGTGGCGGTGGCGGCGCTGCGGCAGGATGGGTTCCGCGGCCGGGTGGCGGTGCTGGATCTAGACGCCCATCCCCCCGACGGCCTGGCCGCCTGCCTGGCCGGCGACCCGGCCTGCTGGGTCGGCTCCCTCTCCGCCTCCGACTGGGGACGCCTCGAGGGCGTCGACGAGGTGGTGCTGCCGGAAGGCACCGCCGACGGGGCCTACCTCGACCAGCTGGGCGCGCTGCTCTCGCGCCTGCCGCGGCCGGAGCTGGCCTTCGTCATCGCCGGCGGCGACGTCCTGGCCGGCGACCGCATGGGCCGGCTGGCCCTCACCCTGGAGGGCGCCCGGCTGCGCGACCTGCTGGTGGCCGCCGAGCTGGAGGGCGTGCCCGCCGTCTGGCTCCCCGGCGGCGGCTACCATCCCGATGCCTGGCGCGTCCTGGCCGGCACCGGCATGGCCCTGGCCACCGGCTCCCTGGAGCCCATCCCTCCCGGCTACGACCCGCTCACCGAGGCCTTCCACGAGATCGCCCAGGGCCTGTCGCTCGCGCGGCTGGGGCGTAGCGGCGAGTTCAGCATGGAGGACGTGGAGGAGGACCTGGGCCTGCGCCCGGCCCGGCAGCGCCTCCTGCTCGGCTACTACACCGCCGACGGCATGGAGTACGCCCTGCACCGCTACGGCATCTTCGAGACGCTGCAGCGCCTGGGCTACGCCCACTTCCGCGTGGCCTTCGACCGGGCCGAGCCCGGCGAGCGGGTGCGGGTCTTTGGCGAGTCCGGCGGGGCCGAGCACCTGCTGGTGGAGGCCATCCTGGAACGGCGGCGGGTCGCCGGGCACGACGTGCTCTACGTCCACTGGCTCACCCTGCGCCACCCGCGGGCCCAGTTCAGCGAGCGCCGGCCCCGGCTGCCGGGGCAGGACGTCCCCGGCCTGGGGCTGGCCCGCGAGGCCGGGGAGATCCTGGCCCTGATAGCGCTACGGCTCGGGCTGGCGGCGGTGGTCTACCGCCCGGCCCACTACCACACCGCCTACCCGGCGCGGCACTACTTCAGCTTCGTGGATCCGGCGCGCCAGGGACGCTTCGAGGCGTTGGTGCGCGACCTGGCCGGGCTGCCGCTGGTGGAGGCCACCCAGGCCCTCGACGAGGGGCGGGTCCTCCTCGACGGCCTGCCCTACCAGTGGGAGGCCGACGAGATGGCCTTCTGGCTGCGCGAGCCGCCGGAGGAGCCCGGCGAGGTGGCTCACGAGCGGGACCGGGTCCGCTTCCAGGTCCGGCCGGCCGGCTAAGTGCCGCCCGGAGCAGGATGCTCCGGTCGCGGCACTAGCGGGCCTCCTGGATGAGGCGCTCCACCTGGCGGCGCTCCTCGGTCGCGATGTCCCGGTCGTAGCCCTCGTGCACCGCGCGGACGATCCCGCCTCGGTCCACGAGCAGGGTGGTGGGGAGCCGGGAGAGGTGATAGCGGGCGGCCCACGCCTCGCCGCCCCGGTCCCACAGCACCGGGAAGCCCACCGGCGTCGTCTCCAGGAAGCGCGCGATCTGGGCCGGGTCCTCGTCGAAGCTCACCGCGTAGACCGAGAGCCCCCGCGGGCCCAGCTCCCGGCGCAGGCGCTCCAGCGCCGGCAGCTGCTCCCGGCACGGCTCGCACCAGGTGGCCCAGAAGTCGATCACCCGCACCACCCCGGCGTCGGCGGCGACGTCCACCGTCCTCCCTTCGAGGTCCGGGGCCGAGAGCTCGACCGGCTGGCCGATCCGAGAGGCGGCTGCCGGGAGGGGTCTCGGGGCGGCGCAGGCGACGGCGGCCAGGACGGCGAGGCGCATGAGCCGCCGATCCGGACGCCGGGGCGATTTCATGACACAGGACAATATCGGATCGGATAGGGTGTGCCATGTTCCTTCGACCCCGCACCCGGACGGAACCCCCATGAGAACAAGGCCCCGCATCGCCCTTGCCGCCGCGGCCGTGCTCTTTTGCGGCACCGGTCGCGCCCAAGTCGAGGTGACCGACACGGTCCTCTTCCGCGCCGGCCCGCAGGCCCGCTACGGCGCCATTCCGCCCACCACCGACACGGTGGCGCCCATCTACGAGATGCTGACCCTGTCGGCCCGCAACGTGCAGAACCCGGTGGCGGAGCGGCTGGAGCTGGTGGTGTCGGCCTGGGGCGCCGCCAACCTGGGCACGAACCCCTGGTGGAACGGCTACCTCAACAGCGGGACCTTCTCCGGCGACCTCTCCCTGGCCTTCGTGAAGGGGGAGTTCGGCAAGGGGGCGGTGGTGGCTCGGCTGGGCCGGATGATGGTGGCCGGCGGCACGAGCCGCATGGTGCAGCTCGACGGCGCCAGCCTGCTGTGGCGGGCGCCGGGGGGCGTGAGCCTCTCCCTCTTCGGCGGCTCCCCGGTGTCGGCCCGCTTCGACGCCCGCGGCGGCCCCTACGACGCCAATCCCATCTCCGGCGACGTCGCCGCCGGCGGCCGGCTGGCCTGGAGCCACCCGGTGCTGGAGCTGGGCGCCTCGACCCTGCTGGCCTGGGACCACGGCTCCTACAGCCGCCAGGACGTGGGCGGGGACCTGCGCCTCTCGCCGCTGCGCTGGCTCGACCTCCTGGGCTCCGGCAGCTACGCCCTGGACCGCTCCCAGCTGGCCGAGGTGTCGGCCAGCCTCATCGCCCGCGCCTCGACCAAGGTCTCGGTGAGCGTGGACTACCGCTACACCATCCCCTCGCTCTTCCTCTCCAGCCAGTCGATCCTGTGGGTCTTCAGCGACGCCACCCGCGACGACGTGGGCGCCAACGTGCGCTGGTCCCCCTCGCCGGCCTGGACCCTGGACCTGGGCGGCGCGGCCATCATCTCCGAGAGCGGCTACCGGGCCGCCGGGCGGGCCACCTGGCGCCCCGACCGCCGCGGGGCGGTCGGCGCCGAGGTGAGCTACGTCGACCCCAAGGACAACGCCTACGGCTACGCCCGCCTCTTCGGCTCGCGGCGGTTCGGGGCGGTCACCGCCACGCTGGACCTGCAGGCCATGCGCTTCGACCAGCTGGTGAACGACCAGAAGAGCTCCTACCTGGGCTCGGCCAGCCTGGGCTACCCCATCGCCAGGGGGCTCACCGCCACCGTGGCCGGCTCGGCGGCGGTCACGCCGCTCTACCAGAACCGCTTCGACCTGGTGGCGAAGCTCGTCTACCAGAACTTCACGGCGCCCGAGGTGCGTCCATGACCCGCCGACTCATCATCGCCGCGGCCGCGCTCCTCGCCGCCGCCTGCACCGCCACGGGCACGAAGGGCGCGGGAGCCGAGAACCCGCCCTACGTCTTCCCCCACGGCGTCCACGTCGACGCCGACGTGGCGTGCACGAACTGCCACGCCGGCATCGAGAAGTCGACCGCCCTGAAGCCCGACGTCCGCGACGTGAAGCTCCCCACCAAGTCCGAGGTCTGCGCCGCGTGCCACGACCCCATCCCCAAGCTGGCCGTCCCGGCCCGCAAGGTGGAGTGGCCCCTCACCTTCTCCCACGCCGCTCACCTGCCCAAGGTGAAGGGCGATTGCAGGGCCTGCCACCAGGCGCTGCCAGAGGTGGGCGACGCCGCCGCCAAGGCCCCGCCCATGTCGGCCTGCACCGCCTGCCACAACCACGCCCAGGACTTCGCGCAGGCGCGCTGCTCCCCGTGCCACGTGGACCTGAAGCGCTACCCGCTGAAGCCGGTGGCGCAGTACACGCACCAGGCGGACTTCCTCAAGACGCACGCCGACATGGCGCGCAGCGGGGCCGGGGCCTGCGCCCAGTGCCACGACCAGACCAAGTGCGCCGAGTGCCACGCCGCCACCACCGGTCCCATGAAGCTCGACGTCCAGTTCCCGGAGCGGGTGGCGAGCGACTTCATCCACCGCGGGGACTGGGTGTCGCGGCACCAGATCGAGGCCTCGGCCGACCCGGCCAGCTGCCGCCGCTGCCACGGGTCCGGCTACTGCCAGAGCTGCCACGAGCTGAACTCCCTGGCGCCGGGGCTGCCCGGAGCCCGCGACCCGCACACCACGCCAGGCTGGGCCAGCGGGGCGGTGCACGGCCCCGAGGCGCGGCGCAACATCGTGGCCTGCGCCGGCTGCCACGACCAGGGCGCGGCCTCCACCTGCCTGCTCTGCCACAAGCCGCCCGGCGGCGCCAACCCGCACCCGCCCGGCTTCCTCAAGCGCTTCGACGCCGCCGACCAGGGCAAGCCCGCCTGCCGCATCTGCCACGGTTGACGCGCCCGGGCCTCCCCGCCGGCACGGTCCTCGCGCCGGGCCGCGGCTTCCGCGGCC
>DASRTO010000331.1:0-20696 GCA_035655915.1 Anaeromyxobacteraceae bacterium | reverse complement strand
TGGCGGGGTGTACGGGACTCGAACCCGTGGCCTCCGGCGTGACAGGCCGGCGTTATAACCGACTTAACTAACACCCCAAGGTGTGAGCGAGCTTGGGCGGAGCAGGTATCGAACCTGCGACCCTCGCCTTGTAAGGGCGATGCTCTACCGCTGAGCTATCCGCCCGTCCGGTGAGCGGCGGATTTCTAGCCCGCCCGGCTTCGCCTGTCAACGGGCCTTCCGGGCGGGAACCGCCGTGGGTATACGGACTTGCGCCGGGTGCGGCGGCCTCGGCGCGCTCCCCGGTCCCGGCCGCGCGGCTCCTCAGGCGAGGGGGGTGTCCGATCCGACGTGCACCGACCCTCCTCGCGCCGCGGACATGATGGCGCCGACGTTCTCCGGCGCGAAGAACTCCGCCGGTGAGATGGTGCCGGCGTTCATCCGGGCGAACCCGTCCATGGCCGCCTGGTTCCCGTGGATGGCGGCGAAGAGCTGCTGCATCTCGGGCGGCGGCGGCTCCAGCGTCGCCAGCTGGCAGGTAAAGTCGTACATGGGCACCACGTGGTCGTCGCGTTCGCGCTGGTAGGCGGCCATGGCCGACTCGAAGGGGCGGTCGCCGTCGAAGGTCTCGTGGAGCGCCGCAGCCAGGCGCTCGGCGTCGCGGAAAGCGTCGAGGATCCCCTGCGCCGTGATGGGGTCCTTGTTGTACCCGGCGTCGCCCACCAGCGCCCAGCCGGGCCCGTACGGCTTGCGGAAGAAGTTCGGCACGGTAGCGCCGACGATCCGCGCCTCGCGGCGCGCGCCGCGGATCCGCTCCGCGAAGGCCGGGTCCAGCTGAAGCGTCGCCAGGTAGTTCCCCTCCACGTCCTTCTTGTTGGCCTCGAACTCCGCGTGCGGCCACCCGGCGATGACCAGGGTCAGGCCGTCGTGGGTCGGCGCCGCCGCGAAGCCGCGGTGCGGGCGGACGTAGGTCTCGAACCGCCCGTTCATGGGGAGGCCGCTCCAGTAGGTGTAGTAGCCGCAGAGCAGCGGCGGCCTCTGGCGGTACTCCTCGGGCCGCACCACCTCGGCCAGCAGCGAGTGCCGGCCGTCCGCCCCGATCACCACCGCGGCCCGCTCGGCCACGGCCGGTCCGCTCCGCGACCGGCCCCGGATGCCGACCACCCGCCCGTCCTCCGCCACGATCTCCTCGACGGTGAACCCCTCGCGGACCTCGACGCCGGCCTCGGCGGCGGCGTCGACCAGCAGCTTGTCGAGCACGGTCCGCCGCGGGCAGTACGCAGCCGGAGCGTCCTCGGTACCGGGCGCCCCGCTGAGGGTGAAGGGCCCGAAGTCGAAGGCGTAGGTGCGGACCGGTGGGCACCCCGTCGCCTCGAGGCGGCTGAGGAGGCCCCATCTCGCCAGCGCCGCCACCGCCAGCGGGTGCACCACGTGGGTCGAGACGGTGTCGCTGGGGAAGGTGGCACGGTCGACCATCAGCACGCGGTAACCACGCCGGGCCAGCAACATCGCCGCCGGCGAGCCGGCACAACGCGCTCCCACCACGATCGCGTCGTAGCGCTCGCTCATGACCGCCATCCCTTCCGGGCGGCGCGCCTCGCCAGCCGTGGCTCGCGGCGGTTGGAGGGGCCGCCGCGCCCTGCCTAGCCGGGGGTTTCGCCGGGATCAACGCCAGCGCGCCGTACCGGATGGGGGGGCGCGTTCAAGCGCCGTTTCGCCAGCAGATGCCCTGGCGGGCCCGGCGGCGGGAAGCGGGGCGACCGCCGCCGCCCGCGCGGCCCTGGCGACGCCCCGAAAACGGCTGGGCCGCCGGGCCGGGCGGTGGTACACGAACCGCGCCGGCCGATGACCTGGCGGAAGGGCATGAAGCTCGTCCACCGCGCCCAGAAGGCGTGGGGAGTGGGCGTGGTGGTGGAGACGGCGGACGAGGGCCGCCGCCTGGCGGTGCGCTTCGCCGGCCGGCCCGGGGTGACGGTGGTGTCGGGGCGCGACCCGGCGCTCCGGGAGATGCCCCCCGACACGCCGCTGGGGGCCGAGGCCCCGGGCGGTCCCCTCGACCTCCTCGCCTCCGGCGAGGCCGGGCCCGCCTCCGCCTTCCGGCTGCGTACCCGGGTGCAGCGCCTGGAGGCGCTGCGCCGCGCCGACTCGCTGGGGGCACTCCTCTCCTCGCGAGTCCACGTGCTCCCGCACCAGGTGGGCGCCGCCGGCCGCATCCTGGCCGACCGGCTGCCGCGCTTCGTGCTCGCCGACGAGGTGGGCCTGGGCAAGACCATCGAGGCCGGCCTGGTCTTCGCGGGGCTGCGCCAGCTCGGCATCGCCGAGCGGGTACTGGTGGCGGTGCCGGAGCACCTGGCCTTCCAGTGGCTCGCCGAGCTGTTCCACAAGTTCAACGCCCTCTTCACCCTGCTCACCCCGGAGCGGGTGGCCGAGCTGGGCGGGCCGGAGGAGGCTCTGCGCAAGAGCCCGCTGGCCATCGTCTCCCACGAGCGGCTCGTCGCCGACCCGGCGCTCTGCGCCGCCGCCGCGGCCCTGCCGGCCGACCTCATGGTGGTGGACGAGGCCCACCACCTCGAGGAGAACGCGCTCTTCGAGGCGGTGCGCCCCGCCGCCCGATCGAGCTTCGGCCTGCTCCTGCTCACCGCCACCCCGGTGCGCCTCGACCCGCGCGAGTACTACCGGCTCCTGTCCCTGGTGGAGCCGCTCCCCTCCACCTCGCTCCCGTCCTTCCTGCAGCGCCTGGAGGATCACGAGGCCTACGCCGAGGTGGCCCGCTCGCTCCTCGCCGGCAGCCCGACCGACGAGGCCGTGGCGCGGCTCCGGGCGCTCGCCCCCGGGGACCCCTTCTTCTCGCGGCCGGCGAGGCGCGAGGAACTGCTCGACCACCTGGCCCTCCACTACAGCCTCTCGGCCCGCCTCGTCCGCAACCGGCGCGTCAAGGTGGGCGCCTTCACCCGGCGCGTGCTGCGCCGCGAGGACGTGCCGGAGGGCTCGAAGCTCCCGCGGGCGGCGGCCCTGTGCGGCCGGCTGGCGCGGGCCGGGGAGAAGGTGCTGGTCTTCGGCGGCGACCTCGCCCGGCTGCGGGCGCTCCAGGCGGCCATCGCCCAGCGCGAGCGGCTGGAGGCGTTGCTGTACGACGACGCCACCACCCTGGAGGCCCGCGACCGGCTGGTGGCGCGCTTCCGCGACCCGGAGGGGCCCATGCTGCTCCTTTCCGGCGAGGCCGGCGGCGAGGGGCGCAACTTCCAGTTCGCCTGCCAGCTCGTGTGCCTGGACCTCCCCGACTCGCCGCTCGTCCTGGAGCAGCGCATCGGCCGGCTCGACCGGCTGGGCCAGTCGCGGCCGGTGGAGATCCACGTCCTGCCCGAGCCGGGGGAGGAGGCCTTCCTGGCCGACCTCTACCAGAGGGAGATCGGCATCTTCGACGAGCCGGTGGGCGGCCTGGACGCGGTGCTGGCCTCGGTGCCGCAGGAGCTCGAGGCGCTGCGCCGCCGCCGCAGCGAGCGCGGCCGCGAGACCTTCCGGGCCGACCTGGCGCGGCGGGTGGCCGAGGGGCGGCGCGCCCAGCACGAGGGGTACGATCCGCTCCTCGACATCCGCTCCGCCTCCATTCCCGAGCTGGTGGAGCTGGTGCGGGGCGCCTTCCGCCGCCTGGGCGAGGAGGCCCCCGACGTCACCGCCGACCCGGCCCGCACCCAGGGCGACCGCGGCACCGAGGCCATCGAGCACGCGCTGCAGACCCTCTCCCGCTGGCTGGAGGAGGAGCTGGAGGAGCTGACGGTGGAGACCGGTCGGCGCGCCGGCATCGAGGTGGACACCGACGAGAACGTCCACCCCTTCGAGGCCGCCTTCACCCTGGGCGCCCGGATGGAGATCGAAGCCCTGCCGGGCATGACCGTGCCCGAGGAGGAGGCCACCCACCTCGGCAGCTTCTGGCGCGAGACCGCGGTGGCGCGGGACGAGCTGGAATGGTTCGCCACCGGCCACCGGCTGGTGGAGGCCCTCTTGCAGCTCGCCCGCGACGGCGACGCTGGCCGGGGCGCGGTGGTGCGCCGGCCCTGGGCGCCCCGCCGCGGCGGGCTCTACCTGCGCTGGACGCTGCGCTGGCCCAGCGCCGCCGACGTGGCCCCGGGCGCCCGGGTGGCCTCGCGCCAGGCCTCGCGCTACCTCGAAGGCGCGCCGCTGTCGGTGCTGGTGGACCTGGCTCCCGGCCACCGGGTGGTGCCGGGCGGCGCGGCCCGGCTGGAGGTGGAGGTCGAGGAGGCGGAGGGAGCCTCGCCCGGGCCGGCCCCGGCGGAGGTCCTGGTCGCGGCGCGCCAGGCCGCCGAGGTCGAGGCCGAGGCGATGCTGGGGCGAAGGCGCGGGGCGGCCCGGAAGCGTCTCGAGGCCCAGGTCCAGGCCGAGGCGGAGCGGCTGGTCTCCTCCCGGCGCGAGGGAGGCGCGGAGCGGGAGGCGGTGGCCCGGGCCATCGAGTCGCTGGGCGCCTGGCAAGCGGCGGTGGAGGCCTCGCTCCAGGCGGTGGGGCTGGAGCTCGACGCGGCGGCACTGCTGGTGCCGTGAACCCCCACGGCCCACCGTCCCGCTGGCGTTTTTCGGCCGGTCGCGGTAACGGCAGGCCGTGCGCACGCCGCCGCGGGCCTACATCCCCGACCTCCTCTACGCCGGCGGCGCGATCCACGCCGGCGTGGCGCTGTCGGTGGTGGACGGCCGGGTGGCGGCGGTGGGCGAGCCGGAGGTGGGCTGCGCCTGGGTGCGGCTGGCCGGGGCGGCCATCCTGCCGGGGCTGGTGTCGGCCCACAGCCACGCCTTCCAGCGCGCCATCCGAGGCCGCACCGAGCACCGGGCCGCGGGGCTCCTGGCGGCCGGCGCCCGCCCGGACTTCTGGGCCTGGCGCGACGCCATGTACGAGGTCGCGCTGCGGCTCGACCCGGACGACCTCTTCTCGGTGGCCCGCATGGCCTTCCACGAGATGGCCCGGGCCGGCATCACCGCGGTGGGGGAGTTCCACTACCTGCACCGCGACCCGGCCGGCCGGCGCTACGACGACCCCGACCTCATGGCGCGCCAGGTGGCCCGGGCCGCGCGCGAGGTGGGGCTCCGCGTCGCAGTCCTGCGGGTGGCCTACGCCCGGGCCGGCCACGGGCTGCCGGAGAACCCGCTGCAGCGCCGCTTCGTCGACCCCTCGGTGGACGAGGTGGTGCGCAGCCTGGACGACCTGGGGGACCTGGGCGACGAGTGGACCAGCCTGGGCGTTGCCCCCCACAGCGTGCGCGCCTGCCCGGCCGACTGGATCGAGCGCCTGGCCGGCGAGTCGCGGCGCCGCTCGCTCCCGCTGCACCTCCACGTCTCGGAGCAGCCGGCCGAGGTGGCCCAGTGCCGCGCCGAGCACGGCCGGACCCCGGTGGAGGTGCTGGACCGGGCCGGGGCCCTCAGCGCCGCCACCACCGCCGTCCACGCCATCCACCTCTCCGAGGGCGACGTGGCGCTGCTGGGCGCGCGCGGGGTCACCGTCTGCGCCTGCCCCACCACCGAGCGCGACCTCGGGGACGGCATCGTGCCGGCCGACCGGTTGCTCGCCGCCGGATCCCGCCTCGCCCTGGGGACCGACTCCAACGTGCAGGTGGACCTGCTCGAGGAGGCGCGGGCCCTGGAGGGGCACCTGCGGCTCATGCGGCTGGAGCGGGCGGTGCTCGACCCGGGCCACGGGATCGACGGCCTGGGGCGCCGGCTCTGGGACGCGGCCTCGGCGGGAGGCATGGCGGCGCTGGGCCTGCCGGGCGGGTCGCTGGCGCCGGGCGATCCGGCCGACTTCGTGGTGGTGAGCCTGGAGGACCCCTCGCTGGCGGGCGCCTCGGAGGAGGACCTCATGGCGGCCGCGGTCTTCGGGATGTCCCGCAGCGCGGTGCGCGACGTCTTCGTGGGGGGCGAGCCGGCGGTGCTGGCGGGCGCCGCAGCGCGGGTCCCGCCGGAGGTGGTGGTGCAGGACTTCCGGGACACGATGCGGAGGCTCTGGGGCTGACGGGTGCCGCATGGACCTCGTACCGCTGCTGCAAGCGCTGGTGGCCATCGACTCCACCTCGTCGCGCTCCAACCTGCCGGTGCTCGACCTCCTAGAGGCCGAGGCGCGGGCGCTGGGCTTCGACTGCCGCCGCATGCGCTGGCGCGACGCCGCCGGGGTGGAGAAGGGCAACCTGGTGTGCCGCAAGGGGCCGGAGGCCCCGGGGGGCCTGGCCCTGGTGGGGCACACCGACTGCGTTCCCTTCGACCCGGAGTGGAAGGAGGCGCTCTCGGGGGGGCTGCGCGACGGGCGGGTCTACGGGCGCGGATCGGCGGACACCAAGGGGTCGGTGGCCGCCATGCTGGCCGCAGCCGCCGACCGCGAGCCCCGCGGCTCGCCGCTGTGGCTGCTCTTCACCGCCGACGAGGAGGTGGGCTGCCAGGGCGCCAAGCTCCTCCTCCACGAGGGCAAGGTGCGGCCGCGCCACGCCATCGTCGGCGAGCCCACCTCGCTCACGCCGGTGCGGGCCCACAAGGGCTACTGCGCCGTGGACGTCACCGTCACCGGCACCGAGGGGCACAGCGCCTTCCCCGAGGTGGGGGCCTCGGCGGTGCACGCCGCCGGGAAGCTGCTCGCGGAGATCGAGCGCATCCAGGATCGGATGGCCAAGGAGCAGTCCGACCCCGACTTCGCGCCGCCCCACACCACCTTCAACGTGGGCGTCATCCGCGGCGGCAAGGCCCGCAACATCCTGGCCGGCGAGTGCTTCTTCACGCTGGAGTGGCGCCCCATCCCCGGCCAGGCCCCGGAGCGGGCGCTGCAGCTCCTGGAGGAGGCGGCGGCCCGCCTCGCGGCCCGCAGCGACGGCAAGCTGCGGGTGGAGCACACCCCCATGCGCGTCGACAAGGCGGCGGTGACGCCGGCCGAGGCCGAGGTGGTGCGCTTCCTCGAGGGCCAGAGCGGCAACCGGTCGTGCTCCATCCCCTTCGGCACCGAGCTGCCCGAGCTCATCGACATGGGCGCCGAGGCCTGCGTCTTCGGGCCGGGCGACATCCGGGTGGCCCACCGCACCGGCGAGTTCGTGGAGGTGGCCGAGCTGGAGCGGGGCGCCGCCATCCTGGAGGAGGCCATCGAGCGGTTCTGCGGGTAGCGCCCGGGCGACCCTGGGCTATGATGCCGCAGTGACGCTCCGCTTCTGGAAGTACCACGGGCTCGGCAACGACTTCGTGGTGGTCGAGGGACCGCCGCTCATGGCGCCGGAGCGGGCTTTCCGCCTGTGCGACCGGCGCCGCGGCGTCGGGGCCGACGGCGTGCTCACGGTGCTGCCGCCGGCCGAGGGCGGCGCGGCGCGCATGCACCTCTACAACTCCGACGGGTCGGTGGGGGCCATGAGCGGCAACGGCATCCGCTGCTTCGCCCGGCACCTGGTCGAGACGCGCGGCCTGGACGGCGAGATCGTGGTCGAGACCGACGCCGGCGAGCGGCGCTGCACGGTTCACCGCGGCCCGGGTGGGGAGATCGAGTCCTTCAGCGTGGACATGGGAACGGCTCGCGTCGAGGGCGAGCAGGACTTCGAGGTCGGAGGGGACCGGTTCCACGCCGTGCGCGTCAACGTGGGCAACCCGCACGCCGTCATCTTCCGCGGCCCGGCCCGCGCCCTCGCCGAGTCCGCCGGGCCGGCCATCGAGCGCATGGTGCCCGGGGGCGTCAACGTCGGGTTCGCCGAGCCGCGCGAGGATGGGCTGGACCTGGTGGTGTGGGAGCGGGGGGCCGGCCTCACCGAGGCCTGCGGTACCGGTGCCTCGGCGGCCGCCGCCGCCGCCGTGCACGGCGGGCGGCTCCCGGCCGGCCGGCCGCTGGAGGTGAAGCTGCCGGGCGGCGCGCTCAAGGTCACGGTGGAGGACGATCTGCGCATCCAGCTCCGGGGCCCGGCCGACCGCGTCTTCGACGGGGAGACCGAGCTCTAGTATGGCGCCGGGACGCATCCTCGTCGTCGACGACGAGCGCTTCTTCCGCGACCTCTACCAGGAGATGCTGGCCGCGCCCGGCCACGCGGTGCGCACCGCCGCCTCCGGGGAGGAGGCTTCGCGGATGCTGGCCGGCGAGCGCTTCGAGGTGCTGGTCACCGACATCATCATGCCGGGGATGGACGGCATCCAGCTGGTGCGCGAGGCCAGGGCCCGCGACCCGGACCTGGAGGCGGTGGCGGTCACCGGCCACGACGACGTGCGGCTGGCGGTGGGGGCCATGAAGGCCGGCTGCGCCGACTTCCTCTTGAAGCCGGTGGAGCGGCAGGAGCTGGTGGAGGTGGTGCAGCGGGCCCTGGAGCGCGGGCGCCTCAAGCGGGAGCACTCGGCGCTGCTCTCCGAGAACCTCCAGTTCGTGAAGAGCCAGTCGCTCTTCAGGCAGTGCGCCTCCCTGCTGGCCACCCTGGACCTGGAGCGCCTGCACGACCTGGCGCTCTCGGTGATGGGGCGCGTCACCGACGCCCAGGGGGCGGCCATCTGGATCGCCGACGAGCAGGGGCGGCTCTCGCTGCGAGGCTACCGCGGCCTGGTGGACCGCAGCGCGCTTCCGCCTGCCATCGACCCGCGCCAGGGGGATCTGGCCGCCTCCATCCGCGCCGGTTCCCCCTTCCTGGCGCCGGAGGCGCCCCCCGGCGAGGCCTTCTACGTGCCGCTCTCGGTGGACGAGGAGCCGCTGGGCCTGGCCCTGCTCACCGACCGGGCCCGGGGGCGCTTCGGGCCCGACGAACACGCCGCCGCCCTGGCGGTGGCCGACTTCGCCGCCATCGCCGTCCGCAACGCCCGCCGCTTCCAGGCGCTGGAGCGCATGGGGCTCCGCGACCGCGAGACCCAGGCCTACAACCTGGCCTACTTCGTGGACTACGCCGGGAAGGAGTTCTACAAGGCGCGCCGCTACAACCGGCAGTTCTCGCTGCTGCTCATCTCGGTGGACAACCTGGAGCAGCTCCGGCGCGAGGCGGGGCGCGACCTCTTCCGAACCGCCAGCCGCGACCTGGTGAGCGCCGTGTCGCGGGTGGCGCGGGACGCCGACATCCTGGCCAAGGTCTCCGAGAACGAGTACTACCTGCTGCTCCCCGAGACCGACTACTTCGGCGCGCTCATGTTCCTGCGTCGCGCCGAGGAGGAGGTGCGGAAGGAGGCCTCGGTCCGGGCCCTGGCCGAGAAGGTGCCGCTGCTGCTCTCCATGGGGGCCGCCACCTTCCCCAAGGACGGGGAGGACTTCGACGAGCTGCTCTACTGGTGCCGCGGCCGCGCCGAGGAGCAGCGCGGGTCGCTGCTCAGGCGGCTGCACCTCGAGGACCTGGAGCCGGCCGCCTTCTGGGAGCTGTGCGACATCCTGATGGCCGACTCGGTCCGGCTCCCCGACAGCTCTCCCTCGGCGCGCCGCCCGGCCGACCCGGAGCTGACTCGCGCCGCCCAGCGCGAGGCGGCCCGCGAGATCGGGCGCGACCCGCGCGCCCGCGGGCTGCTCTACCTGGGCGGGGCCGGGGTGGACCAGGCGCCGGTCATGGGCGCGCTGCCGCCGGGGCAGGGCGCCTCCCGCGCCGGCGACAGCCCGGTGAGCGTCTACCTCCTCGGGCCGCGCGGCGGGAACGGCGCGCCGGAGCACCCCCTCGTGACCCGGGTCTACCTCGACGGCGACACCCGGCTGCGCGACCACGGCTTCCTCCTCTTCTTCGGGGAGGGCTCGGCCTACGCGCTGCTGGAGGGGCCGGGGAGCCGGCTCTTCCACAGCGCCGACGTGCCCCTGGTGGACGCGCTGGTCGGGAAGCTCCAGGCGCTCTATGACCTCCAGCCCATGTAGCCATGCCCCCGGCGCGCAAGATCCTCGTCGTCGACCCCGACCCGACCACGGCGCGGCAGCTGGCGCCGGCGCTGCGCCGCCAGGGGTACCAGGTGCACGCCGCCCGCGACGGCACCCGGGCGCTGGAGGTGGCCATCCTGCGTTTCCCGGACCTGGTGCTCTTCGACGAGCGCACCCCGCTGCTCGACGCCCGCACCTTCCTGCGCATCCTGCGCACCAACCCGCGCACCGAGCGCATCCCGGTGGTCCTCACCGGCGAGTCGGCCCACCCCGACAAGGTGCGGGTGGGCGCCTTCCTCAAGAAGCCCTTCAACCACGACGAGGTGCTGGCCCGCATCGAGCAGGTGTTCCGCAAGGTGGAGGCGGCCCGGGCCGTCGCGGGCGAGGGGCGGGAGCTGGAGGGCAACCTGGCCCAGATCCCGCTCTCGGACCTGCTGCAGATCCTGGCGGTGAACCGCAAGAGCGGCTCGCTCTCGGTGGAGCGCGAGGGGGCCCGCGGCGAGGTCGCGCTGGCCGAGGGGCGGGTGGCCGAGGCGCGGGTGGGCGCCGCCTCGGGGGAGAAGGCCGTCTACCGGCTCCTCGCCTGGCGCGAGGGGCAGTTCGCCTTCCAGCCCGGGCCGCCGCCGGCGGAGCGGCGGCTCGACCGCAAGCTCGACGAGCTGCTCCTGGAGGGACTGCGCCAGTCCGACGAGGCGGCGGTGCTCCTGCCGTCGCTGCCGGCGCCGGGCGACCTCCTCGAGCTGTCGGTGGCGCCGGCCGAGATCCCGGCCGGGCTGCACCCGGTCACCGAGGAGGTGGTGGCGCTCCTCACGCGGCCGCGCCCCTTCGCCGAGGTGCTCGACGGGGCGGAGGCGACCGACCTCGAGGTGATGCGGGCGGTGGCGGCCCTGCTGGAGCGCGGCTACGCCCGCCGGCGGGACCGCCGGCCCGAGCCGGGGGAGCCGGCGGCGCTGCTGGCGCCCCACGAGCTGCACGCCTTGCGGGCCCGCATCGCCCGCGGCCGCGCCAGCGGCCACCAGACCACCGGCAAGGTGATCCTGGCCGGGGGCGGCCCCTTGTCGCGCCGCGCCGCCCTGGCCCGCTTCGCCACCGTCCCCGGCTTCGTCCCCGAGCCGGACGGGGAGCGCTTCTTCGGGACCGTGGGGCGGCTCGACCTGGGCGAGGTGCGGGTGGACGTGTGCGCCCTGCCCGGCGACCGGTCGCAGCGCCCGCTGTGGCGCCCCTTCGGCGCCGGAGCGGTGGGGGCGCTGGTGCTGCTGCCAGCCGAGGGGATCGAGTCCTTGCTCGGCGAGCTGACCAGGGGGATGAAGCTGCCGGTGGTGGTGTGCGGGCCGAGCCAGGAGGCGGTCCCGGAGGTGCTGCGGCAGGCGCCGGCGGGCATGGCCTTCGAGGGGCCGGACGCCGCCGAGGGGCTGCGGGCGCTGCTCGCCGGGGCCGGGGTGCGCAAGCGCGCCTACTGAGGACGCTCGATCGCAGAAGGCGGGACCGGGCCGCCGGGAGCACGGCGCCTGGGCGCGCCCGACCGGGTTGCGGCCCGCGGCCGCCCGGGCTAGTGGGCAGGCATGCGCCTCCCCATCTACCAGGTCGACGCCTTCGCGAGCCGCGTCTTCGCCGGCAACCCGGCGGCGGTGGTCCCGCTCGCCGCCTGGCTCCCCGACGCCACGCTCCAGGCCATCGCCGCCGAGAACAACCTCTCCGAGACCGCCTTCCTGGTGCCTGAGGGGGGAGAGTGGGCCATCCGCTGGATGACGCCGGAGGTGGAGGTGGACCTGTGCGGCCACGCCACCCTGGCCTCGGCCCACGTGGTCTTCGAGCGGCTCGACCCGGCCCGCAGGCGGGTGGTCTTCCGCTCTCCGAGCGGCGAGCTGGCGGTGAGCCGCGACGGGGACCGGCTGGCGATGACCTTCCCGCGCCGGCCGGCGGAGACCTGCCCCGTCCCCCCGGCGCTGGCCCGGGCCCTTGGCCGGGCGCCGCTTGCCGTCCTCCGCTCGCGCGACTACCTGGCGGTGCTCCCGGGCGAGGAGGAGGTCCGCGGGCTCGCCCCCGACCTCGCCGCTGTGCGCGATCTCGACGCCCAGGGGCTCATCGTCACCGCCCCCGGCCGCTCGGCCGACTTCGTCTCTCGCTACTTCGCCCCCCAGGCCGGCATCCCCGAGGACCCGGTCACAGGCTCGGCGCATTCCACGCTCGTCCCCTACTGGTCGGCCCGGCTCGGGAAGGGCGACCTGCACGGACTTCAAGTGTCGCGGCGGGGCGGCGACCTCTTC
The DNA here is from genome assembly GCA_035655915.1 of Anaeromyxobacteraceae bacterium. Classification (GTDB taxonomy): domain Bacteria; phylum Myxococcota; class Myxococcia; order Myxococcales; family Anaeromyxobacteraceae; genus DASTPH01. The sequence continues at coordinate 8,624 of DASRTO010000331.1, read as the reverse complement.
TGCCGTGACCTCGGCCATGCCGTGGAGATCGCCGGGCGGGCGGCGATGTACCTGGAGGGGACCATCGAGGTACCGGACTTGCGGCCGTGATCGCCCGCGTCGGGTCCGGGCGGGGAAGAGCCTGGACGAGCCCTCGCCTGACGGCTCGCTGGGCGGGCCCTCGCCTGGGCCCGCTCAGGCGCTGGCGGCGGCCTCGCCCAGGGCCGCCCGGACCACCGGGCTCGTGCACAGGATCCGGAACTCGGCGAGCGTCAGGCTGGCGATGCGGCGCGCCCCGCGCAGGGAGAGCACCAGGCGCACGCCCTCCGGCGTCCGCTCCACCACCGCCGGGCAGCCCGAGGACAGGTCCCGCTCCAGCGAGCGCAGGTGCCGGTGGATGCGCAGGGCCCGCCGCCCCTCGGGCGAGGAGAGGGCCAGGAAGTGGCGGTTGCGGCTGAAGCGCACGTCCTGGCGCAGCCGCTGAACCGCTCGCTCGACGAACCCGGGCATCCCCCCGAGGGTAGCAGAGGGGCGCGGAGGCGGGCCAGCCGGGGCCGCCCCGCACGGGGCGCCTCGATCCGGAGGGGAACCGGCCCAGGACCACCCTAGTGCCGCGACCGGAGCTAATCGCTCCGGGCGGCACTAGCCTCATTTGTCAGGGGGCGTGCCGCCCCCCTCCGTCGGCGGAGCCGCCGGAGCCTCCCCCCTGCTACGGCCGGACTCCCGGCCGGGGCCGCTTCGCGGCCCGAAAGCAGATCGATACGCATGGGGCGCGGCACTATCCCGAGGCCGGCGCCACCTGGATGGCGTACTCCGGTAGCCGGGTGCGCAGGTAGTCGCGCAGCCGGGTGCGGTCCTGGAAACGCCCCCCGCAGCGCAGGCACAGCCGCAAGGTGAGGTGGATCCCCGCCCCGCTGGGCGCCCGCACCGCGAAGGTCTCCGAGTAGCAGGAGCCCAGATCGTGCAGCCGGGGGCGATCCCCGCAGTCCACGCACCGGTCAGCCACCGCGCACCCCCTGTTCCCGGGTCCGACGCCGGATGGATGATACCGGACCGATCCGACAAGTGAAGGGGGATGTACGGAGAACTCGGCACCAGACCGATTCTGCAGTCAATGTGAGGGTGGCGCCCCCGAGTCGCCGCCAGGAAAGCAAGCCTCGCCGGCCGTGGGCCGGCTCGGCGGTTAGCCGCGGCGGACGGCGCGCTCCAGCTCCCGCCGGGCCGCTCTGCGGAGCGGCCCGACCGCCACTGCCAGGAGGTTGCGGCGGGCGAAGGTCCGCCGGGCCACCCGCTGGACCTCGGCCGGGGTCACCGCCTCGACGCGGCGGCAGCGGGTTTCGAACCCTTCCGGCGATCGGAGGAGCTCGCCCAGGCCGTACCAGCCGACCAGGTCCCCGGGGCTGTCGAGCGAGAAGGTGAGCGAGAGCCGGTGGCGCCGCTGCACCCGGCGTAGCTCCTCCTCCGGCACGGGCCTCGCCGCCAGCGACCCCAGCACCTCGAGAATGGCCTCCACGGCCCGGGCCGTCTTGGGCGGGGCGCAGGCCCCGTCCACCGTCAGCAGGCCGGCGTCGGCGAAGACGTCCATGCCGGCGTGGAGCGAGTAGGCGAGGCCGCGCTTCTCCACGATCTCGTAGGGCAGGCGCGAGGAGAGGCCGTCGTCGAGCAGGCGCCGCAGGCACAGGTGGACCGGGTGGTCGCGGTGCCGCTCGGGCGGCGAGGGGAAGGCCAGCGTGAACTCCACCTGGGCGTCGTCGTGCCCCACCACCGACAGCGCCGGCCCGGCCGGCCAGGGCGGCGGAGGCGACTCGCGGGCGGGGCGGCCGCGCGGCAGCGCCCCCAGGTGGCGGTCGGCCAGGTCCTCCACCTCCGACGGGTGCACCGGACCGGCCACCGCCAGGACCAGGTTGCTGCCCCCATAGAGCCGCCCGTGGTGGCGGCGCACCACCTCCACGTCCAGGGCGCGGATGGTGGCCGGGGTGCCTGCGATCTTGAAGCCCAGCGGGTGGGAGCCGAAGGCCAGACGCTTCACCAGGTTGTCGGGGTCGATGTCCCGGCCGCGGGCGTCGACCTCGTCCAGGATCTCCTCCAGGATGATCTCCCGCTCCACCTCCAGGTCCTTGAGGAGCGGCCGGCGCAGGAGGTCGCCCAGCACCGCGAGGCCGGTGCCGAGCCCGCCGGGGTGGATGGGGGTGTAGTAGCAGCCGTGGTCGCGGGCGGTCATGCCGTTCAGGTTGCCGCCGGCCGCTTCCACGGCCGCGTTCATGGCCGCCGAGTCGGGGAAGCCCTCCGAGCCGCGGAAGAGCAGGTGCTCCAGGAGGTGGGAGACGCCGTTCGCGGCCGCGGTCTCGTGCCGCGAGCCGGCCCGGACGTAGAGGGCCACCATGGCCGAGTGCAGCCCCGGCGCCGGGGCGGTCACCACCGTGAGGCCGTTGTCGAGCGCCGCCCGGCGCGCCTCCCCCCAGCCGCGCGGGCGCGCCCCGGCTCGCCCCGCCGGAAGGATCCCGCCGTGCCGCCCGCGGCTCATGCGCCCGCCACCTCGCGACGGGGCGCGGCCGCCGGCTCGCCCGCCGCCGGCAGCCGGAGGAAGAAGGCCGTGCCGCGCCCGGGCCGGCTCTCGCAGCGCAGCGAGCCGCCGTGCTCCTCCGCCACCTGGAGGGCGAAGGCCAGTCCCAGGCCGGTGCCCCGCTCCTTGGTGGAATAGAAGGGATCGAAGATACGCGGCAACACCTCCTCGGGGATGCCGCCGCCGGTGTCGCGCACCTCGGCCTCCACCTGGCCGCCCTCGGCCAGCCGGGTGCGCACCGTCACCGCCCCGCCCCCCGGCATGGCCTCGCGGGCGTTGCGCAACAGGTTCAGGAAGGCGGCCCGGAGCTGCCCCTCGTCCCCCATGATGGCCGGCAGGCCGGGCCAGAGCTCGCGCCGCACCTCCACTCCGGCGGCGGCCAGCTCCGGGGCGACGAAGTCCAGCAGGCCGGAGAGGATCTCGTTCAGGTCCTCGCGGGCCTTCTGCGGCTTGGGCAGCCGGGCGAAGCGCAGGTAGTCCTCCACCACCGCGTTGAGCCGGTCGATCTCCCGGCCGATGGCCCGGAGCAGGGTCGGCCCCTCGCCGGTGGCGCCGGGCCCGAGCTCCTCGGCGAGCAGCTCGGCGTTCAGCGAGATGGCGTTCAGGGGGTTGCGGATCTCGTGGGTGATCTGGGAGGCGATGCGCCCCACCGCCGCCAGCCGCTCGGCGCGCAAGAGCTCGCTCCGCTGCCGCGCCAGCGAGGCGGCCATGGCGTTGAACTCGCGCGCCAGGGCCCCGATCTCGTCCCGGCTCCGCACCTGCACCTGGCGGGACAGGTCGCCGGCGGCCACCGCCTTCACCCCCTCGGTGAGGGTGCGGATGGGGGTGAGGAGCCGCTGCGCCACCAGCAGCGCGGCGAACCCGACCGCCACCGCCAGCAGGGTGTAGATGACGATGCTGGCCACCGCCCGCGACTCGGCGCGCTCGGCGGCGTGGACCCGATCGGCGATCTGGCTGTCCAGCTTGACCGCCAGGAGCTTCACCTCCAGCGAGAGCCCCTTCTCCTCCGTCCGCACCGTTTGCACCCGGGCCTCCAGCTCGGCGGCGGTCAGCGGGCCCCGCTCCAGGGCGTCGAAGAGGGACCGCGCCGAGGCGTCGTACTGCGACCAGCGGGCGTCGAGGGCCTCGAGCCGGGAGGCCACCTCGGTGAGGAAGCGCGCGTCCGCCTCGCCGGCCAGGGGGCGCACCCGCTCGGTGAGGTCCCGCCCCTCGGCGATCTTCTCCCGCACCAGCGCCGGGAAGTGGGCGCGCGCCACCGGCAGCCAGGCCCGGCGCGCTGCCGGATCCAGCGCCTTCACCTCCAGCGCCCGGGAGGTCACCCAGTCCTTGACGTCGATCTGGGCCACCACCCGGGTCAGGGGGAAGTACCCGTCGCTGAGGAGCCGGAGCTGGCGCCCCAGGTCGTGCAGGCGGGAGACGCCGAAGGCGGCCACGCCGCCGAAGGCCAGCAGGGCGGCGGCGAAGGCCAAGAAGACACGGGTGGAGACGCGGCGCATCGGGAAGGGACATGGTAGCACCACCGCCGGACCGCGCTTGCCAGCGGGGGAGCGCGCGACTAGCCTCGGTCCCATGAACGGGCTCCTGGTCTTCCTGGCGCTGGTGGCGGTCCTGGCCGCGGTCGGGCTCTTCCTCTCGGCGCGGTCGTCGCGGGCTGCGCTCAGGGCGCGCGACCTGGAGGCGGCGGCGCTGCGCGGCGAGGCCGAGGCCGCCCGCAAGGAGGCCGCCGCCGGGCGGGCCGAGGCCAAGGAGCGCCGGGAGGAAGCCGCGGCGCTGCGGGCCGACCTGAAGGAGGCCCGGCGCAAGGCCTTCGAGGCGCAGGAGGCCCACAAGAAGCTGGGCGGGGCGGCGGCCCTCCGCGAGGAGGTGGACAAGCTCTCGGCGCGCCTGGCGGAGGCCCGCGCCGAGGCCGCCCACCGGGCCGAGCAGGTGAAGGGGCTGGAGGCCCAGCTGGAGCGGGCCGCCCGGGAGCTGGAGCGGGCCCGCGAGCGGCCGCCGGCCCCGGCCCCGGAGCCCAGGGCGGCGCCGCCTCCCGCACCGGCGCTCGGGGCGGAGCAGCTGGCCGCCGAGCGGGAGCGGGCCGACAAGGCCGAGGCCAGGCTCGCCGAGGCGCGCCGCCGCGCCGCCGAGCTGGAGAAGGACCTGAAGACCGCCCGGGGCCGGCTCGAGACCGACCGGCGCGTGTACATGGTCCAGAAGGGCGAGCTGGAGGTGGCCCAGGACCGCTACGCCGAGCTCAAGCGCCGCCACGACGCGCTCCGCAAGGACCACGAGGAGCTGCTGGAGGCGGTGAAGCAGGCCGCCCGCGAGGAGCGGCGGCTCGCCGAGGCGCCGGCGCCGGCTGGCGCCGGCGGCGGGGAGGGCGGGACGCCGGCGGCGAGGTAGCGGAGGGCTCCGGCGGGGGACGGGCCCCCGCCCTACGACGCGTTGGCGAGGAGCTTGTAGAGCGGCGCCAGGTCGCGGAAGGCCCCCAGCACGTCGCCCACGGCGAGGCTGCGCGCCTCCTCGCGCGACCAGGCCACTCCCAGGTCGAAGCCGGGCGAGCGGCCGCGCCCGCCCGGGCCGAGCCCCATGGCCACCTCCTGCCAGAAGGCGGCCGAGTGCGCCGGGGCGATCTCCGGCAGCTCCTGGCCGTCCCAGCGCAGGTACTGCCGGAGCTTGCGGAAGGGCTTGCCCTTGCGCGCCAGGTTGGGCGCCTCGCGCACCAGCGCCCGGCGCATGGCCGCGGTGCGCGCCGACTCGCCCCGCACCGCCACCCGGGCGTGGAGCTGGCCGCGGCTCAGCGCCAGCGCCAGGAAGGGCTGGCCGGCGAGGCCGCGGGGGTTCTCGGAGAAGCCCACGAACAGCTCGACCGGCGCGGCGCCCTTGCGGTGCCGGACGCGGGGGCAGTGCGGGTGGAGCGGCTTGCCGGCGACCCGGGACAGCCCATCGGCGATCTCGTCCCCCAGCCACGCCAGCCTGGGCTGGACCCGATCCTCCAGGGCGGCGGCCCGCCGATCCGGGTCGTCGATCTCGAAGATGGCGAACTCCTCAGGACCGATGCCGATCCCGGCCATGCGCGCTCCCGAGCGGGTCGCGGGATTCTACCACGCGATTGACGCCCCGATATCGCCTGACTAGGGTGGACCGCCCATGCAGAAAGCCGAGCGCCTGCTCGACCTGGCCGCCTTCCTCCTGCGCGCGGCCGAGCCGGTTTCCTGGCGCGAGATCCAGGAGCAGTTCCCGGAGGACTACGGGGGGGCCTCGGGAGAGGCCGCCATCCGCAAGTTCGAGCGGGACAAGGCCGAGCTGCTGGAGCTAGGGGTCCCGGTCCGCTACCTCTCCGGGGACGAGGACCGCGCGGCGGGCTACCTGGTGGACCGCGAGGAGTTCTACCTCCCCGACCTGGGGCTCCCGCCGGAGGACCTGGCGCTGCTCTACCTGGCCGGGTCGGCGGCGCTGGCCCGCGGGCAGTTCCCCTACGCCCGCGACCTGGCCCACGCCCTGAACAAGCTCTCCTTCGCCGCCCGGGCTCCCGGCGCCTCGGAGGCGGCGGCGGTGGCGGCGCTGCGGCTCTCCGCCGGTGGCGAGGACCAGCCCGGCGAGGGGGAGGCGGCGCGGTGGCTCGAGGACGTCTCGCGGGCGGTGGCGCACAAGAAGCGGGTCCACCTGGTCTACGCCGGCGTGGAGCGGCGGCGCGTCACCCGCCGCGACGTCGATCCCTGGGGCCTTTACCAGAAGGACGGGGCCTGGCTGGTCGTCGGCTGGTGCCACCTCCGGAAGGCGGTCCGCACCTTCCACCTGCGGCGCATCCTGTCGCTCGCGGTCAACCAGGCTGCCCCGCGCACGCCGGACTTCAAGGTGCCGCGCGACTTCTCCATCGCCGAGCACGCCACCCGCGAGCCGTGGGAGTACCAGAAGCACGCCCCGGTGACCGCCCGGGTTCGGCTCGATCCGCCGGTGCCCCCCGAGGTGCGCCGCTCCTTCGGGCCGCGGGCGCGCCTGAGCGAGAAGGGCGGCGCCGAGGTGGTGGAGCTCACCGTCACCGACGGCGAGCGGCTGGTGCGGCACGTCCTCTCCCTGGGCGACCGGGCCGAGGTGCTGGCCCCGCGCTCGCTCCGGGAGCGCGCCCGGCGGGAGCTCGAGGCCCTGTGGCGGAGGACCCGGTGAGCGCCCAGGCCCACAAGGCCGACGCCCGCGACCGGCTGCGGCGGGTGCTGTTCCTCGTGCCCTACGCGGTGCGCCACCCCGGCATCCCGGTGGGGGAGCTGGCCCGCAAGTGCGGCGTCTCCGAGAAGCAGCTGCTCGACGACCTCGACTTCCTCCTGGGGGTGGGATGCCCGCCCTTCGCGCCGGACGACTTCCTCGACCTCTACGTGGAGCGGGACCGGGTCTACGTGGCGCTGCACCAGAGCTTCTCCCGCCCGCCCCGCTTCACGGAGAGCGAGGCGGCGGCCCTGGCCGCGGCGGCCCAGGCGCTGGGGGGCGAGGGGGCGGCGCGGGTGGTGCGGGCCCTGCGCGAGTCGGTGCCGCGCGACCGCCGCGCCCTCTTCGACGAGCTGGTTCACTGCATCTACGCCGGGTCGGCCCCGGCCCGCGACTCGCTCCTGGGGCGCATCCACCGGGCCATCGCCGAGCGGCGCGTGCTGCGCCTGCGCTACTTCGCCGCCACCCGCGGCGCCGAGGGGGAGCGCCTGGTCCGACCCTGGACCTTGGCCCAGGCCCTCGGCCACTGGTACCTCTACGGAGAGGAAGGGGGACGCCGCAAGGCCTTCCGCCTCGACCGCATCCGCGAGTGCGCCCTCTCCGAGGAGCGCTTCGAGCCGCCGCCGGAGGCCGAGATCTCCCGGGCGCGGCTCTTCTCCGAGCCGCGGGCCGCGGCCCGGGTGAGGCTGGGCCGCCGGGCGGCCGCCCTGGCCCTGTCGCGGCCGGGGCGCTACCGGGTGGTGCGGCGCACTCGTGGCGGTGGGGCGGTGGTGGAGCTGCAGGCCGAGGGGCAGGACTACGCCACGCGCTTCGCCCTGTCCTACGGGGCCGAGGCCGAGATCACCTCGCCCCCCACCGCGCGCCACCACTACTCGGAGACGGTGCGCCGCACCCTGGCCCGCTACCGCTGAGGGCGGGCCGGCCTCGCCACCGGCCGGTCCTCGCGGCCATCGGCCAGGGTCCCGGCCCGCGCGGCCCGGATCCCGGACCCTCCCCGTTCGCGCGCCGGTCGCGGACCCGTCCCGCCAGCCCCAGGGTGCGCGGTGACCCCGTGCAACTCATTGCCAGGACTGCGGATTCTTCGGCACGCCGGGAGCATGGCCAGCGTGAGGAGGTTCGCTTCCGTGGCCCGAGTCCTCATCGTCGACGACGTCGAGATCGTCAGGAAGGCGCTCCAGATCGGCGTGCAGAAGATGGGGCATCAGGCCGACGGCGCCTCCGACCCCTACCAGGCGCTGGAGCTGGCGCGCCGCAACCCGCCCGACCTGGCGCTGGTCGACTACCGCATGCCGGGCATGGACGGGGTGGCCTTCTTCGAGTCCATGCGCCAGGCGCTGGGGCCGCGCTGCCCCAAAGTGCTGTTCGTGTCGGCCACCCCCGCCGACGAGGTGCGGCGCAAGCTCGGCCCGCGCGGGCTCGAGCCCTTCGGCTTCGTGAAGAAGCCCTTCCACCTCGACGACCTGTGGCGGGTGCTGGAGGAGGCGCTGGCCGCCTGACCCGGCGCCCGGGCCTCGCCCCGGCGGCCCGGTCTCGCCTCCGGCCGCTTTACTCGCTCGCGGCCATGGGGCTAGGACCGCGCGTCGACGTGGCGCGCGCGGCGGCTCGCAAACGGCGGTCGCGCAGCTCTTGGACCTCGCGGAGCGTTGGCGCTCCGCGCCGGTTTCTCGCCGCAAGCGCGGCTCCCGGGCCGCGCACATCGCGTAGCCCACTGCTCGCTGCGTAGGCGGCCTCCGGCGAGCCCGGGCCGCCGCCGCGCGGCCGCGTTCCGGAACCCCGGCCCGACGGTGCCTCCGCGGTGAGATCGGCGGGGGACGAGCCCCCGCCCTACCTGGCCAGCATGGCCTCCTCGACGATGACCGGGTAGGAGTACCCGGCGCCGAAGTCCTTGTCGATGCGGACC
>DASRTO010000330.1:0-2146 GCA_035655915.1 Anaeromyxobacteraceae bacterium | reverse complement strand
CGGGCTCGCCGGGGGGGACCCGCCATGAGCGGGACCGCCCCCCCGTGGCGGCGCCCCTGGTGGCTCTCCTGGCCGGGGCTGCTCGCGTTGGCGTCGCTGGCGCTGGCCTGGCGGGGTGCGCGCGGCGACCTGGGGGCGCTGTTCGGCGCGGAGGCGGCCCGGACCGCCGCCGACTTCGCCCGCGGCCTCTTCCCGCCGGCCCACGGCGTCGAGTTCCTTCGGAGCCTGGCTCGCCCGCTCGCCGAGACGGTGGCCATCGCCGTGGCCGGCATGGGGCTGGCCCTGGCGCTCGGCGCTCCGCTGGCGCTGGGCGCAACCTCGCCGTCGCTGCGGGTGGCCTGCGGCGGGCGCCCGAGCCTCGCCGCCAGGGCCGTGTGGCTCGGCTCGCGCTTCCTGCTCTCGGTGATGCGCTCGGTCCCGGAGGTGGTGTGGGCGCTGCTCTTCGTGCGGGCGGTGGGGCTGGGAGCGACCCCGGGCGTCCTCGCCATCGGCGTGGCCTACGGCGGCGTGCTGGGCAAGGTCTTCGCCGAGATCCTCGAGTCGGCTCCGCGCGGCGCCGCCGCGGCGCTGGCCTCGGCCGGGGCCCCGCCGCGCCGGGCCCTGCTCCTCGGCGTGGCGCCGGCGGCGCGGCCGCTGCTCGCCTCCTACGCCTTCTACCGCTTCGACTGCGCCCTGCGCGCCTCGGCGGTGCTGGGGCTGGTGGGAGCGGGCGGCGTGGGCCAGCAGGTGGAGCTGTCCCTCAAGATGCTGGCCTGGGACGAGGTGGCCACCGAGGTGCTGCTGCTCTTCGCGCTGGTGGCCGGGGTGGACCTGGCCTCGGCCTGGGCGCGCCGCCGGCTGCTGGCCCGCCCAGCCCTCTTCCCCTCCGGGGCGCGGTCGCTCGGCCGCGACGCCCTGGGGCTGGCCGCCCTCGCCGCGGCGGTCCTGGCGTCAGCCGCCTTCCTGGGGCTCGACCCGGGGACCCTCCTCTCCGCTGAGTCGCTCGGCGGCGTGGCGGCGTTCCTGGGCTCGCTCTGGCCCCCCGAGGCCAGCCGCCAGCTCCTGGGCCGGCTTTTGCCGGCCGCCGCCGAGACCCTCTCGGCGAGCGTCCTCGGCACCGCCCTGGCCGCCGGGTTGGGGATAGCCCTGGCCTGGCCGGCGGCGCTGCGGCTGCACGCGGTGGGCGCCGACGCGGACCCGGCCTGGATGCGGGCCGGCCGGACCGCGGCGGCGATGCTGGCGCGCGCGGCCATGAACCTGGGGCGCTCGCTCCCCGAGCTGGTGTGGGCGCTGCTCTTCGTCCTGGCGGTCGGCCTCGGCCCGTTCGCCGGCGCGCTGGCGCTGGGGGTCCACACCGGCGGGGTGCTGGGGCGGCTCTACGCCGAGGTGCTGGAGGAGGCGCCGCCCGCTCCGGCGCGCGCGCTCCGCACCGCCGGGGCCGGGCGCCTGGGCGCGGCGCTGTTCGCCGTCTTGCCGCAGGCGGCGCCGCAGCTCCTCGCCTACACCCTCTACCGCTGGGAGGTGAACGTGCGGGCCTCGGCGGTGCTGGGGGTGGTCGGGGCCGGTGGCCTCGGGCGCGAGCTGTACGTGGCCTTGAGCCTGTTCCAGGGACGACGCGCCACCACGCTCATCCTGGCCATCCTGGCGCTGGTGACGGCGGTGGACCTCTTCTCCGGCTGGCTCCGGGGCCGGCTCGCGGCCGGCGCCGCCCCGGCCGCGCCCGGCCGCGCCGCCGCCGGCGAGGCCATCGAGGGAGCGGCGGCGTAGGCGGGGGACCAACCCCCGCCCTACAGGAGGCCGGCGCTGCGGGCCGCCTCCTCGATCATCCGGTAGTTCTCGGGGCGGGTCTCGATGAAGCGTTTCGTCCGCTGCAGGTCGAGGATGGCCTTCTGCTCCGGCCTGGCGGGGTCGAGCGCCAGGAAGGCCGCCTTGATCTTCGCCGCCAGCGCGGGATCGAGGCTCCCGCGAACGGTCCAGTTGTAGTCGAAGTAGGCCGGGGTGGTGTAGAAGACCTCGACCCGGGAGAGGTCGACCCGCTTCTCGTCGACGAGCTTCTGCCACACCGACTCGTTGAGCGCCCCGGCGTCGACCTTCCCCGACTCCACCCACTTGGCGGTGGCGTCGTGCGCGCCGCTGAAGGCGTAGCGGGAGAAGTCCTTCTCCGGGT
>DASRTO010000329.1:0-1563 GCA_035655915.1 Anaeromyxobacteraceae bacterium | reverse complement strand
GCCGTCGGCCCGGTCTCGCCGGAGGCCGCCTGCGCAGCGAGCCCCGAGTCACCCGTGTGCGCGCGACCGGCTCCCGGCGGTTGCGGCGAGCAACCGGCGAGATGGGATGAGAAGGCCGCTCTCCCTGCGGCAGGTAGACTGCCGTTGGTAGCGGACTCGAGGTCCAAAGGAGAGCGGCCATGGAGAAGCCTATCACTCGGTTCATCGGTTGCGATCTGGGCGACAAGCACAGCGAGCTGTGTGTCGTGGACGAAGCGGGTGACGTGGTCCAAGAGCTGCGAGTGAGGACGACGCCGGCGGGTCTGACGAAGGCCTTGAGGGCCGTGGGTCAGGGGCGGGTCATCATCGAGGTCTGTGGCTTATCACGGTGGGTAGAAGAGTTGGCCGTAGGGCTGGGCCATGAAGTCGTGGTCGCGAACGCACGCAAGGTTCAGTTGATCTCGAAAGGCGGACACAAGACGGACCGCAGCGATGCCGAGCTCCTGGCCCGCCTCGGGCGGGCAGACGTCAAGCTGCTCTCGCCCGTGAAGCATCGACGGCAGAACGCGCAGGTCGACCTGATCCACCTGCGGGCGCGAGACATGCTGGTGCAGGCCAGGACGATGCTCATCAACCACGTGCGTGGAATCGTCCGGTCCTTCGGGAAGCGCGTGCCGACCTGTGGCGCCGACTACTTTGTCCGGCACGCCCGCCCCCAGGTCCCGCCGGAGTTGGTGCCAGCGCTCGACCCGGTCCTCGACCAGATCGATGCACTTACGGCCAAGATCATCAGCTTCGACCGCTGGGCCAAGGTGCGGGCGGAACACGGCTACCCCGAGTCCGCCCAGCTCACCCAGGTGCCGGGGGTCGGCCCCATCGTCGCGCTCGCCTTCATGCTCACCATCGACAAGAAGGAGCGGTTCGCGCAGAGCCGGACCGTCGGTGCCTTCCTCGGCCTCACACCCCGCCGGCACCAGTCCGGGGCTCGAGACCCCGAACTGAGGATCTCCAAGGCAGGCGATGGCTTCGTGCGGCGCCTGCTCGTCACCAGCGCCCAGTGCATCCTACGCCCTGCGGCCCAGGACAGCGACCTACGCCGCTGGGGCCTGGCGCTGGCTTCCCGGGGCCGCAAGGCCGCCAAGAACAAGGCGGTCACCGCAGTGGCACGCAAGCTGGCGGTGCTTCTGCACCGCCTGTGGGTGACCGGAGAGAAGTACCAGCCCCTCGGCTACTCGAGCTCGCAGACCCAAGCTGCCTGATGTCAACAACTCACGACCACCACGACAGGAGGTGACGAGTTCGCGGCGAGCCTTGCCCAGCTGTCTCGTCCAGGTGACTGCGCGGCGCTCCTGACATGCGGTCGGAGGGTTGTCGACTCCGCCACGCTGACGGCGAGATAGCAGCACCAGACGGGCAGGACCCCCTCAAGCAGCCGGCCGAGCGGCCGAAACGACTGCGAATGGAAGCATGGCAGTGGGGCTTGGCGTCGCGGCGACCAAAACAACCCCCTTGACGATGAGCGGCCTTCTCATGGAAGGAGCGCCAACGCGCCGGGCGATCCGCGAGATGCGCGACCGCCGTTTG
>DASRTO010000328.1:0-9549 GCA_035655915.1 Anaeromyxobacteraceae bacterium | reverse complement strand
GATCTGGAAGTCCGCCCCCTCCCAGCGCCCCGCTTCCGTCCAGCGGAACGTGAAGGCCACCTCGGCGCCGCGCGGCAGCGAGGCGGTCGGCAGGTCGGCCAGGTGCACGCCCAGTCCGCCGTCCCGGGTGGCCTCCTCGCGCACGGTTCGCCACCCGTCGGCGCTCCACCGCACCACCGCCGGCGCCAGCGTCTCCACCCGAAGGGTGCGCCCCTCCGGCAGGTCGCGCACCTTGTGGTTGAAGCGCCACTGCACCAGGCCGGAGGCGGTGCCGCGGCGCTGGTACCGCTCCACCGGCTGCGGCGGCGTGTCGAAGACGCGGCCGTCGGCGAGCGAGCGCGCCAGCTTCAGGTACTCGGCGTGGGCCCACACCAGCGGCATGGCAGACCCGGCGGGGCGCCCGAGGAAGAGCTCCCGATCCGGGATGTCCGAAGCGTCCCAGGTCTGCTCCGGCAGTAGGCCCCCCTCGCCGGCCAGCCCCTCCATGGTGGCGAGGAGGCGCTCGGCCTGGGCGCGGTCCCCCAGCGCCATGGCGTAGTGGGCCCGCTCCCCGGTGAGGAGCGGCCAGGCCCGGCCCACGCCGGTGCCGTCGAAGGGGCGGCCGTCGGGGTGCTCCCCGTAGCCGTCGCCGTTGTAGCGGCGCCAGCAGGGGCCGGCCGGGGTCTCCACCCGCAGCAGCGCGTCCACCACCTGCACCGTGTCCCTCACCCGCGGATCGTCGGCGGCCCGCAGGCCGAAGCGGACCAGCGCCAGGGCGTCGGCGCTCACGATGGCGTCGGCCCGGGCCTGCGCCTCGCCCGGTGGCCGGTTCTTCACCGGGACCATGGCAGCGCCGTCCCCGGCGTCGAAGGGGTTTATTCGCACGTAGTACCCCTCGACGCCGGCCTTCCGGGCCAGGGGCGTGTCGCGCACGTAGAGCCAGGCCTCCAGCCGGTCGTTCCAGGCGTCGGCGGTTTCGCGCAGGTAGGGAGCCAGGACCGGCTCGCCCGCCATCTCGGCGAGGTCGGCGGCCGCGAGCAGCGCGGCGATCTCGGCCGCCAGCGTGAAGGGCGTGTAGCCGCCGTCCTCCTCCCAGCGATCCTCCTGGGTCACCGGGCCGTGGCGGACCAAGAAGGCGGCGGCCCGCCGGGCCATGGGCCAGAACCCGGCCGCCGACAGGTCCCCCTCCCGCAGCGCCCCCTCGCGGCGGGCCAGGTCCATCAGGAGGATGGGCAACGCGGTCTCGTCCATCTGCACGCCCAGCCAGTAGGGGCGCCCCTCGGCCCACATGTTCTGCGGCCAGTGACCGTCGGCCTCCTGCGTGGCCGCCAGGTAGACCAGGGCCTCGCGGACCTCGGCGTGGGCCCCGGCGGCGAGCAGGCCTCCCGCCGCCTCCACCATGTCGCGAGGCCAGACCAGGTGGTAGCCGCCGAGGTCGCCGTCTCCCTTGGCGGACCCCCACGGCACCGCCAGGCTGGCCACGATGGCCCCCGGGAGCCGCTTCGACTGGTGGACCTTCACCACCATGGCGCTGGTGGCGTGGAGGCGCCGCCCGGGCGCGGGCCGGAGCCCCGCCTGCCAGCGCGCCCACGGCTCGGCGTAGGCCTCCATCACCGCGTCGAAGCCCTCGGCCAGCGAGGCGCGGGCCTGGTGGGCCGCCTCGTCCGGGTTGCGCCCGTACCCCAGCGCCAGCACCAGCTCCCCGGCGCCGGGATCGAGCTCCCCGGCCAGGGCCACGTTGCCGTCCTCGGCCAGGTTGTAGCGCCAGGCCAGTTCCCCGTGGCGCACGAGGTCCTGCCAGCCGTCGGACCTGCCCACGAAGCCGGCCGAGCGCGCCCGGAAGCCGGTGCTGGCGAGGAGGCACAGGGCGTGCTCGCCCCGGGACGCGAAGAGGGCCGGGCAGCCCTTGTACTCACCGACCCGGCCGGTGTTGCCCGAGCCGTGGTTGTCGAGGTGCGGCGCCAGGAGCGCGAAGAGCCGGTAGTCGGCGGCCTTCCCCTGGAGCGCGCGGAAGGCCACCCGCTGCAGCACCACCGGCCGGTCCGGGTCGGCGATGACCTCCTTCTGGATCCGGTACCGCCCCTGCGAGCAGGTGCTCTGCAGCCGGTAGTACGGCACGCCGGGGCGCGGGCAGGCCACCTCGTGGCTGGCGTGGCGCTTCTCCTCGGAGAAGAAGCCGCCCGGCGCCGTCACCAGCAGCCCCAGGTCGCGGGTGGCCGCCTGGTCCATGCGAGGGGCGTAGACCTCGTTCAGGATCCCGTGCGATAGCGTGAACCAGACGTTGCTGCCGCCCAGGGCGGTCCCCACGCCGCTCTTGCGCGCCGTCGTCCAGCGGGCGGGGGAACCGGGCCAGCCCGGTGCGCGGCGCTCCTCCACCGGCCCCCCCTACCCGCCTCGCGCGAACTCGGGGTAGTCGGTCATGGCGCCGTCCACGTACACGGTGCTCCCGGTGAGGTAGGAGGCGGCGTCCGAGACCAGGAAGGCCGCCACCCGGGCCACCTCCTCCGGCTCCCCCATCCGGCCCAGGGGGATCTTGGCGACCAGGTCGGCCAGCCCCGCCGGGTCGCTCCACACCGCCCGGTTGATGGGGGTCCGGATGGCGCCGGGCGCCAGCGCCACCACCCGCACCCCGAAGGGAGCGGCCTCCTGGGCCAGGGTCTTCGTCAGCATGGAGAGGCCGGCCTTGGCCGCGGTGTAGGCGCTGTAGCCGCCCCAGGCGATCTTCTCGTGGACCGAGGTGAGGTTGAGGATCACGCCGGACTTTCGGGCCACCATGCGCCGCAGCGCCTCCCGCGCGCACTGGAAAGGGCCCAGGAGGTCGACCCGGATAACCCGGAACCACTCCGCCGGATCGGCCTCCCAGGCCACGGCGCGGGCGCCGTCCACGCCCGCGTTGTTGACGAGCACGTCGATTCCGTCCCAGCGACGGTCCAGGGCCTCGAACATGGCGGCCACCTGCCGGGCGTCGGACACGTCGGCCTCGAAGGCCGAGGCCTCCCCGCCCTGGCGGCGGATGTCCGCCACCACCGCCGCAGCGGCCTCGGGGTCCACCACGTGGTTCACGGCCACGCGGGCGCCGGCCGAGGCCAGCGCGCGCGCGATGCTCGCCCCGATCCCCGAGTTCGCGCCGGTCACCAGCGCGCGCTTGCCCTCGAGCGAGATGTCCATCGCCTGCCTCCTCGTCGTCTCGGCCGCGCGGCCAGGGGCGCCGGCGGTGTCGGTCTGCCGATGGAACGCGCCGCCGGGGCGCGACCCTTCCCGGGCCACGGCCCCGATCCCATCAAGGAGGTGGGCCGGGCTCCCCGGGCCCGGGGACGGAAGGAGTCCGCCACCCTCCGCTGTTACCATGGAGCCCCGGAGACCCCCGCATGGAGCCGCCGGTCCGGACGGTCCGAGCCTACATCCTCGCGGTCGCCCTGGCCGGCCTGGCGCTCGGGCTGGTGGAGGCCACCCGGGCGCTCCTCGGCGCGCCGCACCTGTACTTCCCCCTCTCAGCGGTCTTCCTGAGCGCGCTCCTCGGGGGCCTGGGGCCGGGGCTCACCACGGTGGCCTTGTGCGGGGTCGGCTTCGACCTCCTCTTCCTGGGCCCCCCGCTGCGCCTGGGGGTGGCCACCGTGGCCGAGGGGCACCAGCTGGTCGGTTTCGTGCTCTTCGGAGGGGCGGCGGCGGTGGTGTCGGCGCGGTTCCGTTCGGCCCGCATGGCCGCCGAGCGCCAGCGCCAGGCCGCCCAGGCGGCCGGGGACGAGGCCCGGCGCGTCGGGGAGCTCCAGGAGCGGCTGGTGGCCATGGTGAGCCACGACCTGCGAAGCCCGCTCATGGTGATGCGCACCGGGCTCGAACTCCTGCCCCGGCTGGGAGGCCTCGACGAGCGCCAGCAGAACGCGCTGGATCGGCTCCGCCGGACCAGCCGGCGCATGGAGGGCCTGGTGGAGGGGCTGCTCGACATGGCCCGCGGCCGGAACGGCGGGAGCATCCCCCTGAGCCTCTCCCCGGCGCGGGTGGGCGAGATCGCGGCCCACGCCATCGCCGAGGCCGAGGCGGCCCACCCCGAGGCGCGCATCCGGCTCGAGGTCCAGGGCGACGACCAGGCCCTGCTGGACGCCGGGCGCGTGGAGCAGGTGGCGGCGAACCTCCTGCGCAACGCCCTCGACCACGGCCTGCCGGAGGCTCCCGTCGAGGTGTCGGTGCGGGGCCTGCCGGCGGAGATCGTGCTCGAGGTCCGCAACCTCGGCCCGCCCATCCCGCTCGAGAGCCTCCCGGTCATCTTCGAGCCGTTCCGGCGCGGGAAGCGGGACGGCGCCGGGCTCGGCCTGGGCCTGTTCATCGTGCGGGAGCTGGTCCGGGCCCACGGGGGATCGGTGGACGTCCGCTCGGACGCGGACGGCACGAGCTTCGCGACGCGCCTGCCGCGGGGGCCGCCGCCGGCCCCGGCCAGCTGAGGTCTCCCGCGCCGGCCCAGGCGCCGCGGAGGCGCTTCCGCCCGGAGCGGTGGCGCAGCCGCCGGGGGCCGATTACCCATACCCGGCCCGGCCGGGTCAGGGGGCCGCGCGGAGGACGACATGATCCGACATCTCGCCTCGCTGGCGCTGCTCTCCGCGGCGGCCCTGCCGGCCTCGGCGGAGGACTTCAAGCTCATGCCCATGGACGAGGTGGAGAAGCGGCTGGGCCAGCCCGGCTTCGCCCTCTTCGACGCCAACGTCCCGGAGGTCTGGCAGCGCTACCACCTCCCCGGCGCGGTGCACATCGTCGGCAAGAGACTCGAGACCCTGCTCCCGGCCGACAAGGACACGCAGCTGGTCTTCTACTGCACCAACCCCAAGTGAACGGCCAGCCACGCGGCCGCCCGGGAGGCGGCCAGGCTGGGCTACCGGAACGTGTACGTGATGCCCGACGGCATCATGGGCTGGGTCAGGGCCGGCAAGCCCGTCGCCGCCGGGGGTTGACGCGCCGGGGGCCTCCGGCCCTCAGCGGGCGATGACGTGCAGCGGCCCGTCCGGGGTGGTCGGGGCCGCGGCCTCGCCCCGGGCCGCCTCGGCGAGGTGGCCGTGGATCTTCATGGAGCAGAACTTGGGGCCGCACATGGAGCAGAACTCGGCCGACTTGAAGGCCTCCTGCGGCAAGGTCTCGTCGTGCATGGCGCGCGCGGTCTCCGGGTCCAGCGAGAGCGCGAACTGCTGGTTCCAGTCGAAGGCGTAGCGGGCCCGCGAAAGGTCGTCGTCCCGGTCCCGCGCCCCCGGGCGCTGGCGGGCCACGTCGGCGGCGTGGGCCGCGATCTTGTAGGCCACGATCCCCTGGCGCACGTCGTCGGCGTCGGGCAGCCCCAGGTGCTCCTTGGGCGTGACGTAGCACAGCATGGCGGCGCCGTGCTGGGCGGCCACGGTGGCGCCGATGGCGCTGGTGATGTGGTCGTAGCCCGGGGCGATGTCCGTGACCAGCGGCCCGAGCACGTAGAATGGCGCCTCGTCGCAGAGCTTGCGCTCCATCTCCATGTTCATGGGGATCTGGTCCAGCGGCACGTGCCCAGGCCCCTCCACCATCACCTGGACGTCGTGCTGCCAGGCGCGCCGGGTGAGGTCGCCCAGCACCCTGAGCTCGGCGAACTGGGCCTCGTCGGAGGCGTCGGCCAGGCAGCCGGGGCGCAGGCCGTCGCCCAGCGAGAAGGCCACGTCGTGGCGCTTGAAGATCCGGCAGAGGTCGTCGAAGCGGGTGTAGAGCGGGTTCTCGGCCCGGTTGGCGATCATCCACTGCGCCATGATGGCGCCGCCGCGGGAGACGATGCCGGTGATGCGGTGGGCGGCCAGCGGGACGAAGTCGCGCAGCACGCCGGCGTGGATGGTCATGTAGTCCACGCCCTGCCTGGCCTGCGCTTCGATGACGTCCAGCATGATCTCGGGCGTCAGGTCGGCGACCTCCTCCACGTGCGTGAGGCACTCGTAAATGGGCACGGTGCCCACCGGCAGCGGCGAGTGGCGCAGGATGGCCTCGCGGATCTGCGGGATGTCGCCGCCGGTGGAGAGGTCCATCACCGTGTCGGCGCCGTACTTGACGCAGATGGCGAGCTTCTCCAGCTCGTGCCCGACGTCGCTCGTGACCGCGCTGTTGCCGATGTTCGCGTTGATCTTGCAGTTGGCGGCCACGCCGATGGCGATGGGATCGAGCTCGGGGTGGTTCACGTTGGCCGGGATGATCATCCGCCCGCGAGCCACCTCGGAGCGCACCAGCTCCGAAGAGAGTCGCTCGCGCGCCGCGACGTGCGCCATCTCCTCCGTCACCACCCCCTGGCGGGCGTAGTGCATCTGGCTCACGTTGGGTTGCCCGCGGCGCTTCTTCACCCACTCGGCGCGCATCCTCGGCTCCTCTCCTTCCCCGTCCACCGGGAAACCGAAACTAACGGGCGCCCCCCGGCTATGTCAACGAGCCCACACGGGATTTCCGGGGCGGTATCGGGCGGTATCCCGCCGATCGCGGCGCCTCCCCCCCCAGAGCGCGACCGGGCAGAAGTCCTCCGGGACCGTCAGGCACCGGTTCGGGACGTCCGCGGAGGAACACCTAGCCGGCTGCCAGGATGGCTTCCGCGTCGATGGTGATGAACACGTCGTCGCCCACGACGAAGCCGCCGTTCCCGATGGGGCTGTTCCAGCTGACGCCGAAGTCGTGGCGGTTCACCCTGGCGGTGGCGATGAATCCGGAGCGAAGCTTCGGACCCCGGTCCACTCCCCCCTCCCACCACGGCGTCGACCAGCGCCCGGTGCACCGGACGTCGAGGAGGACCGGGCGGCTTGTCCCGCGGATGGTGAGGTCGCCCAGGACCTCGTAGTCGCTCGCGCTGAGGAGCCTCGTCACCCGCCCGGAGTATCGGATCTCGGGGTAGCGCTCGACGTCGAGGAAGTCGGCGCTGCGGAGGTGGGCGTCGCGCTCGGCTTCGCCGGTCCAGAGGCCCCGGGCGTCGATGGTCGCCTCCACCGTGCCCCGGGCGGGGTCCTGGTCGTCGAAATCCAGGATCCCGTGGACGTCCTTGAAGTGTCCGCGCACGCAGGTGACCATCATGTGCCGCACGCAGAACTCGGCCGCGGTGTGCCCGGGTTCCAGGAACCATCGCGCCATGGCTTCGAGAGCCCGGTCGAGCTAACCCCGCGCCTTGAAGGCCGCGGCGCCGGCATAGCGGGCGGAGGCGCCCAGTTCCTCCTCGATGCGGAGCAGCTGGTTGTACTTGGCCACCCGGTCGGTGCGGGAGGCGGAGCCGGTCTTGATCTGGCCGCAGTCGCAGGCCACCGCCAGGTCGGCGATGGTGGTGTCCTCGGTCTCGCCGGAGCGGTGACTCATGATGCTGGTGTACCCGGCCCGGTGGGCCATGCGCACCGCCTCCAGCGTCTCGGTGAGCGACCCGATCTGGTTCACCTTCACCAGGATGGAGTTGGCGACGCCCTCGGCGATGCCCTTCCCCAGGCGGGTCACGTTGGTGACGAAGAGGTCGTCCCCCACGATCTGAATCTTGCCGCCCATGCTGTCGGTCTGGAGCTTGAAGCCCTCCCAGTCGTTCTCGTCGAACCCGTCCTCGATGGAGACGATGGGGTAGCGGGCGCACAGAGTGGAATACCAGTCCACCAGCCCCTTCCGGTCGAACTCCCGGCCCTCGCCCTTGAGCCGGTACCGGCCGCTCTTCGCGTCGTAGAATCCCGAGGCGGCGCAGTCCAGGGCCAGGGCCACCTGCTTGCCGGGCTCGAGCCCGGCCTGCCTCACCGCCTCCATGATCAGCGCCAGCGCCTCCTCGTTGGAGCCGAGGCTCGGGGCGTACCCGCCCTCGTCGCCCACGCCGGTCCCGGCCCCCTTCTTCTTGAGCACGCCCTTGAGCGCGTGGAACACCTCGGCGCCGTAGCGCAGCCCCTCGGCGAAGCTGGGGGCGCCCAGCGGCACCACCATGAACTCCTGGATGTCCACGTTGGAGTCGGCGTGGGCGCCGCCGTTCAGGATGTTCATGAGCGGCACCGGCAGAGTGCGGGCGTTGGCGCCGCCCACGTACCGGTAGAGCGGCAGCTCGTGCGCCAGGGCCGCCGCCCGGGCCGCGGCCAGGGACACCCCCAGCACCGCGTTGGCGCCGAGCTTGGACTTGGTGGGGGTGCCGTCCAGCTGGTTCATGCGGGCGTCCAGGGCCACCTGGCCCGAGGCGTCCATGCCCACCACCGCCGGGGCGATCACCTCCACCACGTTCTGCACCGCCCTGCGGACGCCCTTGCCCCCGTACCGCCCCTTGTCGCCGTCGCGCAGCTCCAGCGCCTCGTGCTCGCCGGTGGAGGCGCCGGAGGGGACCGCCGCCCGCCCCACGTGACCGGTGGCCACCGCCACCTCCACCTCCACGGTGGGGTTGCCGCGGGAGTCCAGGATCTCGCGAGCGGCGACGTTGATGATCTCGGTCATGGCGCGGGCCTCCACGGGACGCGGGCGCGCCGGAGGCGGCCCGCCCTCGGGCCCATTTGCCCGAGGGCGGCCGCCAACGTCAACCACTTTGCGCGACCATGCGGGCCGACCCGGCGGCGGAGAGGCCGCACCGCCCCGGCGCGACCTGCACCGGCCGACCCCCCGGCCCCTTGCGGGTCGCTTGGCGCGCCTCGACCGGCGGCCCAGGTTCTCCATGACCGCTCCGCGCGCCGCCGGGCGTCCCGGCGCGCGCCGCGACGGAAGGGGGAGCGGTGCTCCAGCGATCTGCCCTGGCAGTGCTCCTCGGCGCGGCCGCGCTGCACGGCCCGCCGGCCCTGGCGCAGGCCCCGAAGCTCCTGGTGGCCGCCGGGTTCGGGGAGTCCATGACGCTGGTGGGCGGCGCGAACGGGACGGGCTCCGGCGGATACATGGCGGTCGAGGCCCTCAGCCCGGAGCCTCTATGGCTAGCGGGAGACCTCTACGCCGGCCTGGTCCTCACCTGGCCGGCAGGCGGGTGCGGCGCCGGCGTGGTCCCGTGCGAGGTCTCGGCCCGGATCTTCTTCCTCGGGATCAAGGTCCGCGTCATGGCCCCCATCCCGTGGGTAGGACCGTTCGTCGAGCTCGGGGCCGGGCTCTCCTTCGGGACGCTCACCACCCTGAACGGCGCCATGGTCCAGGCCGAGGCCAAGGGCGTCATCCCTCACTGGCAGTGGGCGGTGGGGCTGGCGGTGGGCCCCCACCACGAATTCTCCCTGTCGCTCCAGTACCTGGAGCACAACCGCGGGAAGCACACCTGCGGCGGGATCGTGGCAGGCTACGCCTTCCCGCTCTGAGCCCCGTCATCCGCCGGCCGCCGCCCTGCCCGGCCGTCCCCGGGCTCGCGGCCGGCGGACGCCTCCGCTTGACCGCCCCGCCGCCGCGCGCTACAGGGGCGGCCGGCCCGCTCCGGGCCGGGAGGGCGACCCGATGGCGAGGCTGCTCGAGGGCAAGGTGGCGGCGGTGACCGGCGCCGGAGGCGGCATCGGCCGCGAGCACGCCCTGGCGCTGGCGCGGGCCGGGGCCAAGGTGGTGGTCAACGACCTCGGCTCGGATCGGCACGGCGGCGGCCAGGGCTCGCAGATGGCCGACCGGGTGGTGGAGGAGGTGAGGGCCCTC
>DASRTO010000327.1:0-2625 GCA_035655915.1 Anaeromyxobacteraceae bacterium | reverse complement strand
CCGGGGGACTGCCAGGCCAGGTAGACGCGGGGGAGCTGCACCCGGTCGCGCATCTCCAGGCGCTTCTCGGCGGTGAGGGAGCGCGGCGACGGCGCGGCGCGCCGCAGCGGCTCGCCGCCCGGGACGTCGGAGAACCACTTCTCCACCAGGGCCCGGGCGCGGGCCGGGTCGATGTCCCCGGCGATGGCCAGCGAGGCGTTCTGCGGCCCGTAGTAGCGCCGGAAGAAGGCCCGCACGTCCGCCAGGGTGGCCGCCTCCAGATCTTGGTGCGAGCCGATGGTCATCCAGTGGTAGGGGAACGCCGGGTCCCAAAGGTTCTCCAGCACCCGCTTCATGGCCAGCCCGTAGGGCTGCATCTCGTAGTTCTGCCGCCGCTCGTTGCGGACCACGTCCCGCTGGTTGTCGAGCTTGGCCTGGTCCAGCGTGGGAAGCAGGTAGCCCATGCGCTCCGACTCGATGAAGAGCACCTGCTCCAGCGCGTTCGACGGCACCTGCTCCCAGTACTCGGTCCGGTCGTTGCTGGTGGCGCCGTTGGAGGCCCCCCCGGCCGCCTCGACGAGGCGGTCGGCCTCGCCCTTGGGCAGGTGCGCCGTGCCCTGGAACATGAGGTGCTCGAACAGGTGGGCGAAGCCGGTTCGCCCCGGCTGCTCGTCCTTGGAGCCGACGTCGTAGAGCATGTCCACGCCCACCACGGGGGCGGTGTGGTCCTCGTGGAGGATGACGTGGAGGCCGTTCTCGAGGGTGAACTGCTGGAAGGGGATGGACGGGACGGCGGGCCCGGGGACGGCGGCGAGGGCCAGGGCGGCGAGGCAGGCGAGGCTCATGGGTTTCCGGGTCTTAGCGCCGGTGCGGCCCGCCGTCAGCGCCTTTGTCGCCCCCTTCCCATGCCGCTCGCTCCGTGAAATAAATGCCCTTCGCGCATGGAGGGCAGCGCTTCCCGTCCGACCACAGGCCGACGTGTGCCGAGATCGGCTCCCGCTGCGCTCTGCCTGGCGCTGGCCGCCCCCTGGCCCCCTGCGGCGCAGGCCCAGCCGGTGGAGCCGGCGCCGGCCCCGGTCATCCGGGCCGCGCGCACCCCCGCGCCGCCGCGCGTCGACGGGAACCTCGACGACCCGGCGTGGAGCCTCGCCGAGCCCTTCGACGCCTTCGTGCAGATCTTCCCCGACGAGGGGCAGGCGCCGACCGAGCGCACCGAGTTGCGAGTGCTCTACGACGACCGCGCCCTCTACGTGGCGGTGCGTTGCCACGATTCGCACCCCGACGAGATCGTCCGCCCCATGGGGCGGCGCGACAAGCCGCCGGTCTCCGACCAGGTGTACCTCTACCTCGACACCGGCGACGACCACCGGGACGGCTACGTCTTCGGGCTCACC
Organism: Anaeromyxobacteraceae bacterium; assembly: GCA_035655915.1. Classification (GTDB taxonomy): domain Bacteria; phylum Myxococcota; class Myxococcia; order Myxococcales; family Anaeromyxobacteraceae; genus DASTPH01. The sequence goes on along the minus strand of DASRTO010000327.1, from coordinate 1,252 downwards.
GCCGGCGGTATCCTGCAGGACGGGCTGGTCTACGAGGACGACCGGATGGCGTGGGACTGGGACGCCGTCTGGGACGGCCGGGTGACCGTGGACCGGGAGGGCTGGTCAGCCGAGTTCACCATCCCCCTCTCCATCCTGCGCTTCCCCGAGGCCCCGGTGCAGATGTGGGGCTTCGCGGTGCGGCGCGAGCTGGCGCGCCGCCGGGAGCTCTCCGCCACCGTGCCCATTCCCCGCAGCGCGCGCGGCCTGGTTTCGCGCCTGGGCCGCCTCACCGGGATGACCGACCTGCGGCCGCTGGCCCACCTGGAGCTGGCGCCCTACCTGGCCACCCGGGCGGCCATCCGGCCCCAGTACCAGTCCGATCCGTCCCGCCCCGAGCCACGCCTCACCGACCTCATCCTCGACGCTGGGCTGGACCTGAAATGGGTTCCCAGCCGCAACCTCTCGCTGGTGGCCACACTGAACCCCGACTTCGGCCAGGTGGAGGCCGACGAGATCATCCAGAACCTCACCACCTACGAGCTCAAGTATCCCGAGAAGCGCCCCTTCTTCAACGAGGGGCTGCAGCTGTTCCAGCCGGTGGGGTCGGGCGAGGACGACCTGCCGGTCCCGCAGCAGCTCTTCTACTCGCGGCGCATCGGCCTCCAGACGCCGATCTTCGGCGCCGCCAAGCTCACCTCCCGCCTCGGCGAGCGCCTCCAGCTCTCGGTCCTCGACGCCCTGGTGGCGGGCGGGGCCAGGCCCGCCGGATCGAGCGAGGCCGACCCGTCTCGCAGCCTGCGCTGGGTTCCGGAGCAGCCGCTGCACCTCGCTCAGGGGAGCGCCTACCCGGAGCTGAAGCCGCTCACCGAGAACTTCCTGGCCGGGGCGCTGCGCTGGCGGGCCTCGCCCGAATCCTCCGTCGGCGCCACCCTGACCTCGGCCCTCCCCTTCGCCCAGGAGTGCACCCAGGCCCAGGCGGGGCTGCTGCAGCCGCCGGCGGCGTGCCAGGTCGCGGGCGGACACGCCGCGGCCGTCGACTGGAACGTGCGCTCCCGCGACAGCGAGTGGGCCTTCTACGGGCAGGCGGCCGGCTCCCTCATCCAGGGCGGGCCTCCCGCGGGGCGCCCCCTGCCCGACGCGGTGGTGCTCTACCCCGGCGATCTGGGCTTCGGGGGCTACGCGGCGGTGCGGCGCATCGGAGGCGAGCCCTGGCGCTTCGACCTCCTCTACGAGTACCAGTCGCCCTGGCTCGACCTGAACGCCTCGGGCT
>DASRTO010000326.1:0-3327 GCA_035655915.1 Anaeromyxobacteraceae bacterium | reverse complement strand
AAGCCACGGTCGCGGGCGAACACGATCGCCTGGGCCCGCGTCCAGACCCCCAGCTTGTCGAAGACGTTGGAGATGTGGTTGCGCACCGTCTTCTCGCTCAAGTCGAGCCGCTCGGCGATGTCGGCGTTGCTCAATCCTTCGCTGAGCAGCGAGAGGATGCCGCGCTCGCGCACGGTCAGCGCGGCGAAGGCGCGATCCTCGCCTGCCGCGGCCCGATCGAGCCCCATGAACTCCAGCACCTCGGAGCAGAAGCGCGGCCAGGCCGGCTCGTTCTCGAGCAGGATGTGGTTCCTCGATTCCAGCTCGACGAACTCGGCGCCGGGGATTCGCGAGGCGAGCAGTCGACCTTCGGCGATGGGGACCACCGCGTCGTCGCGGCCGTGAAGCACCAGCGTCGGCGTGCGGACCCGATCGAGCAGGTCGACGACATCGATGGCCGCGCGCGCCCGCATCAGGTCGGCGGCCATCTCGGGCCCGGTGGACTTTCGGCACAGCTCGTTGAACCATTCCGTCTGCTGGCTCGTCGCCCCGGGGATGAACCGCGAGGTGAACACTTGGCGAAAGGCGGGGATGTCCTTGCCCCAACCGACGCGCGCTGCCTCGATGACGGCGTTGTACTCGCGCTCGCCAGCGGGCATCCCCCGGCGCGACCAGCCGCGCGCGTAGCCGCCGTAGAGCAACAGGTGCGAAACGCGCTGGGGGTGGCGCACGGCGTAGCCCAGACAGGCGGCGGCACCTTGCGAAATTCCGAGCAGCGCGAACGGCTCCTTCGGTCGGGCCGCGGCCACCACCGCCTCGAGGTCCTCGATCCAGCGCGCGACTGACAGCTCGCCAAGGCGCCAGTCGGTCATCCCGCAGCCGCGCTCGTCGTAACGGATGAAGCGGAAGTGATCACAGAAGAACCTCAACCAGTGCTGCCAGACCGGGCTCTCCCATTCGTATTCGAGGTGGGTCAGCCAGTTCGCCGCCTTGACGACCGCGGGTCCAGCGCCCGCGTCCGCCCAGGCGAGCTGCAGGCCGTCTGACGCCCGAACGTAATGGATGTGCTGGCGAGCCCGCTTCTCCATGTGGCCTCCCGCCCCAGCCGGGACATTCGTACCTGCATTCGACCGCGATGATAGGCAAATCGGGACAGAGTTCCCATGGAACGCCGGTCGCGCTCCGGCGATCCTCGCCGCGAAAGGAGGACGGTCATGCTGAACCACAACTACACCTACCGTTCGAATCTCGAGGCGTCGCAGAAGGTGAACTGGAAGATCGAGGAAGTCATCGGAGGGAGGACGTTCGATTTCTCGAAGCGATTCCTCCCCGAAGCGCTGGCAGGCGTCGAGGAGGTCCGCTGCCTGAGCACGGAGGAGAAGCTCAAGCTCAACCAGATCCGCGGCTTCACCTATCTGCACCTGTTCGGGCTGGTCGAGGAATACATCCTGCCCTCGGTGATCGAGCACGCGGGCGCCAACGCCCACGGCGACGATTACGAAATGCGCGCGCTGCTCCGCTTCGCCGAGGAGGAGGCGAAGCACATCCAGCTCTTCAAATGGTTCGTCAACGAGTTCGAGAAGGGTTTCGGCACGCCATGCGGCGGCATCGGGCCGGCCAGGGAGATCGCGGCGGCCATCCTCAACCACTCCAGGCTCGGCGTCTTCCTCGCCACGCTTCACATCGAGTGGTTCACGCAGAAGCACTACGTGGAGAGCGTGAAGGATAGCGCCGAGGACCTCGACCCGCTCTTCAGCAGCCTGCTCAAGCACCACTGGTTGGAGGAGAGCCAGCACGCCAAGCTCGACACCCTCGTCGTCGACAAGCTGGCCAGCGCGCTCGAGCCGCAGCGGATCGAGGCGGCCATCGACGACTACATGGACATCGGCAAGATGCTCGACGGGGGCCTGGCGGCGCAGCGGAAGCTCGACATCGAGAGCCTGCAGAAGGCGACCGGGCGCAGCTTCACCGCCGAGGAGACGGCGGAGATCGAACGGGCGCAGACCAAGGCATACCGCTGGACGTTCCTCCTCAGCGGCATGACCCACCCCAACTTCGACAAGAGCCTCCGCGAGCTGAGCCTGCAAGGGCACGAGCGCGTCCGCCAGCTCGCCCGCGCCATCGCCTGAGCGGAGGACGAAGGGACTCGGGCCCGCCGGCGAAGGCGCGGCGGGCTCCGAGCCTGTCCCTCGCCATTACTCGTCCTACCGGTAACTGTTGACGATTCTGCCAGTTGCCGGGGATCGTCGCGCAGCATGCTCCGGCTCCTCTGCGCGCTCTTCCCCGTGCTCATCTCGGCACTCCGCTCTCGACGCGACCTCGTCCTCGAGAACCTTGGCGAGTCACAGCGTCCCGCGGCTCGCTCATGGGTGCAGCCTAGCGTGGCCGGCTCGTCCGCGCTCGGTCGAGTCCGGCTCCGGGGCATCCTCCCGGGTCACGCCAGGCCGTGAGCGGCGAGCACCCGCAGGACGTCCGGCATGTGCCGCATCGGGTCCTGGTCCAGCTCGAAGGCCACCGACACGTGCCCGCCGTCGACGGCGCAGACCAGCTGGAAGAAGTGACCGTACCCGATCACCAGCCACCGGGCCCCGCCGCAGTCGATGTCGCCGCGCCGCTTCACCAGCTCGAGCAGGACCGGATTCACGATCAGCTCCTCGTACCGGTCCGACTCGGAGGCGCTGGCGCCGGCGAGCCCGGGGCGCTGGCGAGACGAGAGCCGGCCAGCGCGGCACACCGCGACGTACCGCACGCCGGGGGAGATCGCCATGATGCCGTCGATGATCGAGTCCATCCGCTTCCTCCTTCCTGGGACGGTAGTATGGTCGGATCGCCGCTGCGGCGCCCCTGGTGCTCCCGCGAGGGGGCTCGGGCATCTCCGCACGAGAGGCCTACCGACCCGGGCGTCGAACCGACGCCGTTGCAGGCGCGCAAGGCGGCCTTGCACGCCCGTCGCTGACGCGCCCCAGCGCCGGTGCTACCACCGGGCTCGCGTTCCTCGCCCCGCGCCGGAGGGCCCATGACCACCGCCGAGACCCGTCGACACCCCGAGTGCCTCTTCTGCCAGATCGTCTCCGGCGCCCGTCCGGCCGAGGTGGTCCTCGAGTCGTCGGGCGCGATCGCCTTCCTGGATCGCTTCCCCGTCGCCCGGGGCCACACCCTGGTGGTCCCCAGGCAGCACGCCTCCACGCTGCTCCAGCTGGACGACGGCGCGGCCGGCGCGCTCTTCGGGTCGGTGGTGGAGGTGGTCGAGCGGCTGACGGAATCCCTTCACCCGGCGGGGTTCAACGTCGGCTGGAACCACGGCGCGGCCGCCGGCCAGCGCGTGCTCCACTTCCACGTGCACGTCCT
>DASRTO010000325.1:0-30161 GCA_035655915.1 Anaeromyxobacteraceae bacterium | reverse complement strand
CGGCGCGGCGCCGGTCGCGCCCGGCTCCGGCGCGGCCGGGGCGTGGGCGCAGGCGGCGAGCGCCAGGGCGAAACCGGGGAGGCGCATCCACCGCCGGCACAGCAAGGAGCGCGCCCGCGCCAACCCCCCGTGACGCCGGGTGTGGGTGGGGCTCCCACCGGGCGCGGCGGCCACTCCCCGGGCCGGCGCGTCACGACGCGGCGCGGCAGGCCGCGCTCGAGACTCAGCCCCAGAGGTCCCATCGACCCCCGAGCAGCACCGCGCCGGCGATCACGCCGTTGGCGACCGCGTGCGCCAGCACGGCGTCGGCGAGCCGGCCGCGCCGGAGGGACGAGACGGCGAAGGCGACGCCGGCCACGGTGCCGAGGACGAAATGGGCATGGATGGCGCCGAACGCCAGCGAGGAGAGCGCGACCGCCTGCCAGGTCCAGGTCCGGGGCGGGGCCCGCCCGGGCTCCGGCCACGCCAGCCACCGCAGCAGAAAGCCCCTGAAGGCCAGCTCCTCGATCACCGGGATCAGCAGGCACGAGCCGGCCAGCCGCACGGCGATCCCGGCCCACCCTGGCTGGCTGCCCGGCGCGGACGCCGACTCCGCGGGCGGCCCTGCGCCGCCGAAGGCGACCCATGCGGCGCCGACGGTCAGGCCGATCGCCAGCGACGCCCAGGACCAGGAGAGCGACGGGCGGGGCAGGGACCGCCGCACCGCCAGGAGGACGCCCGCTCCGGCGACCACCCGGGCCCCGTACCACGGGTCGAAGGAGCCCTCGCCGAAGGCGCGGGTCACGAGAGCGGTCGCGAGCGCCGCCAGGAGGGGGCCCAGGTAGGCCCCGGCCTCGGGCGGGACTCCCCCGGACGCCTCGCCGGGCCCGGCGCGCTGGATCCAGCGCACCCGCTCGGCGACGGCCAGCGTTCCCAGGGCGATGGCGATGAAGAGGATCCAACCGAGCTTGGAGTGCAGGCCACCCTCGGCCAGGTGCGGGTACCCCGCGGCGCCCACCAGGACCAGGACCGAGAGCCGCAGGACGTTGGCGGCGAGGGCGGCCAGCGCGCCGAGCGGGAGGAGCGCCAGCGCATGGGGAAAGCGCAGGCGGCCGCGGGCGAGCGAGAGCCACGCGGCCTGGAACAGGAGGACCAGGCCGAGCCCGTCGACGCCCGAGCAGACCGGCGCCACCTCGACCAGGAAGTCGCCGGCCCCGACCAGGAACTGCGACGGAGCCGCGGTGACCTCGAAGGTCGAGGCGCTGAGGAGCCATGCCGCGGCGCGCAGCGTACCCGAGGAGAGGAAGCGCCAGGCGCTCTCGGCCGCCTCGGCTGCCCGCCAGGCCAGCAGCCCCAGGCCCAGGGCGATGATCGGCGAGCGCCACCTCCGGGCCAGGAGGGTCGAGTACCAGGAGAACGGAGCCGCGCTCCGGAGGGCCAGGAGGGTGGCCATCGCGGCACAGCCGAGCAGCGCCAGGAGCCAGCCGGTCGACGGCGCAGGGCTGTCGTTCCCCAGGAGCGCGTACGCCAGGAGCGCGGTCGCGAGGAAGGTTGCGGCCTGCGCGGCCAGCGCCGGCCAGGGGCGCCAGGGCGGGGGACCTGGCAGGTCGGGCGCCGAGGCGGGCGCAGGATTCCCGCGGGCGACCATCCATCCCGCCGCGAACGCCGCGATGACCACGGGCACGGCGATGCGGACCGCGCCGACGAGCGGCATGGCCGCCCCCTGGAGCGGCAGGTCCACCAGGAACGAGAGCGCCAGGTACTCCACGCAGAGGAGTGCCGCGGGAATCCACCACCGGGCCCTGGACCGGATCGCGTTCCTCGCGGTGGTAGGGCTCGGGGAGAGGAGCGGGCACCGATCAGGGGTGGCCGCGGCAGCGCCGGCGCGCCAGCTCAAGGCGAGCGCTTGCGACGCCGGCGCGCCAGCACCATCGCGCCGCCCGCCACGATCGCAGCCACCGCGCCCGCGGCGGCGGGGTCGAACTCCGGCGCGGTGCGCGCCGGCGGACGGTGGTTGCGATGATGGTGGTGCTGGGCAACGGCCTGGCCACCCAACGCTGCGCTCAGCAGCAGAACGCAGAACAGTTTCGAGACGATCCGCCGCAACATCGCACCCCTCCCTTTTGCCCTCAGCGGATACAGAATGGTGTACGCAGATGTAAGGGTCAACTACCATGACCAGGCGACGCCGATGCCACGTGGGTCACCGGGTCCCGTCGAACCCGTACCTGTGTGCGACGCCCCGGCCTCGAGCGGCAGCGCCGCCAGGGAGGCCCGTCAATGCGGCTCGGGCGGGCGCGGAGATGCTTCGGCAGGAGGAGGCGGCACGCCGCCCGTCGCCGGGGAGATGCCGACAGGGGGCGCCGGCCCCGGCGAGATCTCGGCAGGTCGCGCCACGCCCACGCCCATGATGGGCACGCAGCGAACCGCGCCGGTCTCCCCCTGGTCGCAGACCTCGGTCGCCGACGCTGCCTCGCAGAGCCCGGTGCGCGGGTTGCAGACCGTCCCGTGGGAGCAGGTGGCGTAGCAGCCACCCGCTGCCTTCTGCCCCAGGGCGGCTCCCACGGCCACGGCGGTGTTGAGCGCCGCGGCGGGCACCGCGTACGGCGCCGAGGAGCGGCAGCCGGAGGCGACGACCAGGGCGAGCAGCGCCAGGCGGGAGCGCATGGACACCTCCCGCGCCAGGATACCCCCTCAGCCGCGCCGGAGCACGGGGAGCATGCGCTCGACCGCTTCCAGCAGCACCTCCTCGGGCGTCATCAGCGGCGGCAGGAAGCGGACCGTGTGACCGCGGGTGTCCTTGCACAGGACCGCCGCCTCGCGCGCCAGGGCCTCGGCCACCCGGTGGGCGGAGGGTTCCCGGAACTGGACCGCCAGCATGAGCCCCAGGCCGCGGACCTCGGCCACCCCCGGGGCGCCGGCGAGCCCCGCGCCCAGGCGCGACCGCACCAGCCCGCCGAGCCTCCCGGCCCGCCCCGGGAGGTCCTCCTCCACGAGCACGTCCAGCGCCGCCAGGCCCACCGCCGCCGCCAGCGGGTTGCCGCCGTAGGTGGAGCCGTGGGTCCCGGGCGTGAAGACCCCGATGAGCGCCTCGGTCCCGCACACCGCCGAGACGGGGTAGACGCCGCCGGAGAGGGCCTTCCCCAGGCAGATGAGGTCCGGGCGCGCGCCCCAGTGCTCCCAGGCGAACATCCGCCCGGTCCGCCCCAGGCCGGTCTGCACCTCGTCGAGGCACAGGGGCACCCCGGCCGCGCTGCACAGCTCGCGCACCCGCGGCAGGTAGCCGTCCGGGGGGACGATGACGCCCGCCTCGCCCTGGACGGGCTCGAGGAGCACTCCCACCGTGTGCGGACCCAGGGCGCGGGCCAGCGCCCCCTCGTCGCCGAAGGGCACCCGGACGATGCCCGGCACGTAGGGGCCGTAGTGGCGGTAGGACGAGGGGTCGGAGGAGAGGCTCACCGCCAGCAGGGTGCGGCCATGGAAGTTGCCCTCGGCCACCACCAGCTCGCCCTCGCCGTCGGGGATCCCCTTCACCTGGTACCCCCAGCGGCGCATGGCCTTCACCGCCGTCTCCACCGCTTCCACGCCGGTGTTCATGAGCACGGCGCGGGGGAAGCCGGTGAGGGAGGCCAGCCGCTCCAGGAGGTCGCCCATGCGGTCGTTGTGGAAGGCGCGGGAGGTGAGGGTGAGCCGCCCGGCCTGCTCCGTAAGCGCCGCCACGATGCGAGGGTGGCGATGCCCCTGGTTCAGGGCCGAGTAGGCCGACAGGCCGTCCAGGTAGCGCCGGCCCTCCACGTCCCACACGAAGCAGCCCTCGCCGCGCTCGATCACCACCGGGAGCGGGGCGTAGTTGCGGGCGCCGAAGCGCTCGGCCTGCTCGATGAGGTCCCACGCGGCGCGGCGCTCCCGGCTGGTCATGGCTCCCTCCCGCGGCGCGCCAGCACCGCCTCCACCAGGCCGGCCAGCGGCGGCCCGGAGCGCTGCTCGAAGGCGTAGCGCACCCTCACCACCGGCTGCTGGAGCGGGAGCGCCAGGTCGAGCCGGGCCGGGCTCCCGTCCACCACCACCTCGGCGCGGCAGCCGGCGATGGTGGCGAGGAGGTCGCGCCGCTGCGCCTCCGAGTAGCCCAGGGCCGGCAGCACCGGGCCGAGATGGGGGAAGGCCCGGTAGGCCTCGGCGATGGTCCCCACTGCGAAGGGGCGCGGCTCCACGATCTCGCGGGCCCGGCAGCGGCGCGCCGCCACCGTGGCGGCCCCGTAGGGCATGCCGCCGTGGGTCACGGTGGGGCCGTCCTCCACCGCCACCACCCGCCGGCCGGCGATGGCCTCGGGCCGGTCCACCGAGATGTCGAGGTCGCCCTCCACGAGCTGCGCCCGCGGCGCCAGCTCGGCGGCGTGCCGTCGCACCTCTGCCACCGCCTCCGGCGCCGCCTGCGACACCTTGTTCACCACCACCACGTCCGCCGAGCGCAGGTTGGTCTCGCCGGGGTGGAAGGAGACCTCGTGGCCGGGCCGGAGCGCGTCGGCCACCACGATGGAGAAGTCCGGCCGGACGAATGGGTAGTCGTTGTTGCCCCCGTCCCACAGCACCACGTCGGCCTCGCGCTCGGCGGCGGCCAGGATGGCCCGGTAGTCCACCCCGGCGAAGACCGTGAGCCCGGATTCCAGGTAGGGCTGGTACTCCTCCCGCTCCTCGATGGTGCACTCGGCCCGGGTGAGGTCGGCCTCGCTGGCGAAGCGCTGGACCGCCTGGCGGCGCAGGTCGCCGTAGGGCATGGGGTGCCTCAGCACCGCCACCCGCTGACCGCGCCCGGCCAGGTGGCGGGCCAGCATCTGGGTGATGGGGCTCTTCCCGACGCCGGTGCGCACCCCCACCACCGCCACCACCGGCAGGGCGCTCCGGAGCTGGGTATGGCGGGGGCCGAGCAGGGCGAAGCCCGCCCCGGCGGCCTGCACCAGCGAGGCCTTGTGCATCACCTCCGCGTGGGAGAGGTCGCTGTAGCAGAGGAAGGCGAAGTCCACCTCCAGCTCGCGCAGGAGCCGCGGCAGCTCGGACTCGGGGTAGATGGGCAGGTCGGCCTGGTAGCCAGCGCCGGCCAGCTCGCGCGGGAAGGTTCGTCGCTCGATGAAGGGGATCTGGGCGGCGGTGAAGGCCACCACCCGGAACTCGGGGCGGTCGCGGAAGAAGACCTGGAAGTCGTGGAAGTCGCGCCCCGCGGCGCCCAGGACGATGCAGCGGAAGGGCATGGCCACCTCACCCGTCGGGAAGGACGATGGTTCCGGCCTCGCCGCGTAGCGCCGCCGCCAGCGAGGGCGGATCGCACACCACGGCGCGCCGGCCGGGCCGGGAGGCGAAGCGGAGGCAGGCTTCGATCTTCGGCGCCATGCTGCCCGGCTCGAAGTGCCCCTCCTCGAGCAGGGCCCGCGCCCGCGCCGCGCCCAGCCGGCCCAGCGGCGCCTGCCGCGGGGTGCGGAAGTCGGTGTAGGCGCAGGGGACGTCGGTGACGAGCAGGAGCAGCCCGGCCGCCACCTCGTCGGCGAGGAGCGCGGCGGTGAGGTCCTTGTCCACCACCGCCTCCACGCCGCGCCAGCCCCGGGGCGTCGCCACCACCGGGATCCCCCCGCCGCCGGCGGCCACCACCAGTGCCCCTTCGTCGAGGAGCCTCGAGGCCACCTCCACTCCCAGGACGCGGTGCGGCTCGGGCGAGGGGACCATCCGGCGCAGGCCGCGCCCGGCGTCGTCGCGCACGGTCGCCCCCCGGGCCCGCAGCGCGGCCGCGCCGCCCTCGTCGAGGACCGGGCCCACCGGCTTCACCGGGTCCCGGAAGGCCGGGTCGGCCGGGTCGACCTCCACCTCCGTCACCAGGACCGCCACCGGGCGGGCGAGCCCGCGCTCGGCGAGCAGGTCGCGCAGCGTCCGGCCGATGACGTAGCCCAGCTCCCCCTGTGTCTGGGCCACGCAGGCGTCGAGCGGCAGCGGGTAGGCGTCGCCCAGGGCCCGCTCGGCGCGGGCCAGCTGGTGCCCGACCTGCGGGCCGTTGCCGTGCGAGAGCAGGAGCTCGAAGGGCGGCGCCAGCAGCGGGCCGAGGCAGGCCAGCGCCTCGCGCGCGAAGGCGAACTGGCGCTCCATGGTGATCTCGCCGCCCCGGGCCGCGAAGGCGTTGCCGCCCAGCGCGGCGACGGCGCGCCGCTCCCGCCCAGCCGGGCCGCCCGTGGTCCCGGTTCCGCCCATCGACTTCAAGCTGGGCACGCCCCCCTGGGGTGTCCACGCCGCGAGCGGGGGGTCCGGGGGGCCGCAGGCGCAGCCGGAGGCCCCCGGATAGATGACGCGCCCCGTTACAACTGATACCGGAGCAGCCGGCAGCGCAACCCCCCGTTGCGCAGGGGCAGCGACTCCTCCGGCCTTCGGCCCAGGACCTCTTCCAGGCGCCGCTCCGGGGCCAGTACCGCCAGCGTCCAGCCGGCGAGCCGGGGCAGCAGCGCCGCCAGCGCGCGCCAGGCTCCTTCCGCGTCGTCGCCGAGCCGCCGGCCGTACGGGGGGTTCGCGGCGCACAGGCCCGGCCCGGGCGGCGGGATCACCGCGCCCGCCTCGGCTCGCGCCGGCCGCAGCCAGGCCGAGATCCCGGCCGCCTCGGCGTTCCGGGCGGCGAGCCGCACCGCGCCGCCGTTCCGGTCCGAGGCGTGGATGGGCGCCGGCGGCTCCCGCGCCTCGGCGGCCAGGCGCGCCCGCAAGTGCGCGGTGCGGGCGGCGTCGTGCCCGGGCCAGCCTTCGAAGGCGAAGCGCCGGTGAAGGCCGGGGGCGCGGCGGGCGGCGATCAGGGCCGCCTCGATGGCCAGCGTTCCCGAGCCGCACATGGGGTCGAGGAAGGGGGTCGAGCCGTCGTAGCCGCAGAAGAGGAGCACCCCCGCGGCCAGGGACTCGCGCAGCGGTGCGGCCCCGACGCGGGCCCTCCAGCCGCGCCGAAAGAGCGGGGCTCCGGCGGCGTCGAGGGAGAGGGTGGACGCTCCGCCGGCGCGGCGCACCGCCAGCGGCGCCGCCTCGCCGAAGCGGCGCCAGGCCTCCCGCCGCGCCGCCTGGAGGCCGCTCGACGGGCCCTGGTACAGGCGCAGCGACACCGCGTCCGCGACGCGGGAGGCGAGGCAGGCCAGCGCCACTGCGTCCTCCCCTTCCGCCTCTGCGCCGCCCGGCACCGGGCGGGCGGCGAGGCCCAGCCGCGAGAGCTCCCCGGCCAGCACCGGCTCCAGGCCCGGGGCGCAGGCGGCGAAGAGGCGTTGGCGGGGCGGGCCCACCGCCCCATGGTAGACGAGGTGCGGCGGGAGCCGGGTACCGTCGCTTCCCTCGCCAAGCGCCCCGATTTCGGTTAGAAGCACCCCTTCTGCGGGCCGTCCCGGCTCGCGAGAAGCACCTCCCCATGATCTCGGTCCAGAACGTCACCAAGGCCTTCGGGCCCACGAAGCTCTTCGAGGACGTGGACGTCGCCTTCCCCGAGGGGCGGCGCTACGGACTCACCGGCCCGAACGGCGCCGGCAAGTCCACCTTCATGCGCATCCTCTCCGGGGACGAGGAACCCGACGCCGGCACCGTGTTCCGCCCCAGGCGCCTCGGCATCCTGCGCCAGGACCACTTCCGCTACGAGGGGGACCGGGTGCTGGAGGTGGTCCTCATGGGCAACCCTGCGCTCTGGAAGGCGCTCAAGGAGAAGGAGGACGTCCTGGCGCAGCCGGACATCTCCGAGGCCGACGGCCACCGCCTGGCCGAGCTGGAGGCGATCATCGGCGAGGAGGACGGCTACCAGGCCGAGTCGCAGGCGGCCGAGCTGCTGCAGGGCCTGGGCATCGAGGGCCCCTGGCACGAGCAGCCCATGAAGTCGCTCCCCGGGGGCCTGAAGCTGCGGGTGCTCCTGGCCCAGGCCCTCTTCGGCAGGCCGCAGGCGCTGCTGCTCGACGAGCCCACCAACAACCTGGACCTGGCGTCCATCCGCTGGCTCGAGGGGTTCCTCCACGAGTACCAGGGGACGCTGGTGGCCATCAGCCACGACCGCCACTTCCTCAACGCCATCTGCACCCACATCGCCGACATCGACTACCAGACCATCATCACCTACGCCGGCGGCTACGACGACATGGTGCGGCAGAAGGGGGAGGTCCGTTCCCGCGTCGAGGCCCAGAACGCCGAGAAGCGGAAGAAGATCGCCGCGCTCCAGGAATTCGTGAATCGCTTCAGCGCCGGCACCCGTGCCTCGCAGGTGCAGAGCCGCATCCGCTCCATGCAGAAGCTCAGGCTCGACGACCTGAAGCGCTCCAACATCCAGGCCCCCTTCATCAAGTTCGAGATGAAGGCCCAGAGCGGCAAGCAGACCCTGACGCTGGAGGGGCTCTCCCGGAGCTACGGCCGGCTGGAGGTCATCCCGCCCTTCGACGCGCTGGTGGCCCGCGGCGAGAAGATCTGCGTCATCGGCAAGAACGGCGCCGGCAAGTCCACCCTGGTGAAGACGCTGATGGGCGAGCTCGAGCCCAGCGGGGGCTCGGCGAAGTGGGGCCACCAGGCCCAGGTGGGCTACCTGCCGCAGGACCAGCAGGGCGTGGTCCGCCCCGGGACCACCTGCTTCGGCTGGCTGCGCGAGCTGGACGACCAGCTCGGCAACGAGGAGATCTCCGGCCTGCTCGGCCGCATGCTCTTCTCCGGCGAGGAGCGGATGAAGCCCACCGCCACCCTCTCCGGCGGCGAGACGGTGCGGCTGCTCCTGGCGCGGCTCATGATGGAGAAGCCGAACGTGCTGGTGCTGGACGAGCCCACCAACCACCTGGACCTGCAGGCCATCGCCGCGCTCTCGGAGGGGCTCGCCCGCTACGAGGGCACGGTGGTGGTGGTGACCCACGACCAGCAGCTCATCGCCGAGGTGGCCACCCGCATCTGGCACGTGCGCCTGGGCCAGCCGGTCCAGGACTTCCCCGGGACCTACGACGAGTTCCTGGAGAAGCACCCGGAGCTGGCCGGGCAGCACCGGTAGCCGGCCGGGCCGGGGGTGGTATGGATGGGCCCATGCGCCGCCAGGTCAAGGCCGAGGCCGTCTCGCGCGAGCTCCTCCCCGGCACCTCGCCGGAGTTGCTCAAGGCGCTGCACCTCCTCACCCGCGACGGCGACCTGAACGCCGACTCGCTGCGCAAGCTGAAGCAGGTGAACCACCTGGTGCGCCTGCTCACGCCGGCGCTCGACGACGTGCTCTCCCGCTTCGGCGACCCTGTGCTCGTGGACTGCGGCGCCGGGAAGGGCTACCTGGGGTTCGTCCTCCACCAGCTCTTCCTCGGGCCGGCCGGGAAGGGGACCCTCATCGGCGTCGAGTCGCGGCCGGAGCTCTGCCGCGAGGCCGAGGCCCTGGCGCGGCGGCTGGGCTACGGGCGGATGACCTTCCAGCAGGCGGAGCTCACGCGGGCCGAGCTGCCGCCGCGGGTGCACCTGGTGACCGCCCTACACGCCTGCGACACTGCCACCGACGACGCGCTGCTGCTCGCCATACGCGGCAACGCCGACCACGTGGCGGTGGTGCCCTGCTGCCAGGCCGAGGTGGCGCGGCAGCTGGAGCGCGCGCCGGACGGCTCGCCGTTCGCGGCGCTGCACGCCCACCCCTGGCACCGGCGCGAGTTCGGCTCCCACCTCACCAACGTGGTGCGCGCCCTGGCGCTGGAGGCGAACGGCTATCGCGTCACCGTCACCGAGCTCGCCGGCTGGGAGCACTCGCTCAAGAACGAGCTCATCCTGGGGAGGAAGGTGCGGGCCCGCGACGCCGCCGCCCGGGCCCGGCTCGAGGCCCTGGTGAGCGGGGCGGGCGTGCGCCCCAGGCTGTGGCGGGTTCTCGCCGGCTGATGGCCGGCCGGGGGGATCCGCCGGGATGATCGCCGTCAGGCCCGGCTGTTGCGGAAGATGAAGGCTCCCCCCAAGCCCTTGTCACCGGGAGGAGCGGGAGCTATTCCTGCACCCCGTGCGCCCAGCCACCCTCGCCGCCTCCCTGGCCACCGCCGCGCTCCTCCTCCCCGCCTGCCAGGGGGGGCAGCAGGCGCCGCGCAGCCGCCCGCCGCCGGCGGTCACCGTGGCCCCGGTGGAGGTGCGGGACGTGCCGGTGGAAGTCCGCGCCCCGGTGGACCTGCGGCCGCTGCAGCAGGCCGACGTGGGGTCCAAGATCCTCGGCTACGTGGACGCGGTGCTGGTGGACCGCGGCGACGTGGTCAAGAAGGGGCAGCTGCTGGCGCTGGTGCGCCCATCCGACCTCCCCGATCAGCTGGCGGCGGCGCGCTCCTCCTACGAGCTGGCCAAGGCCAACAGGGAACGGGCGGAGAAGCTGGCGCCCACCGGGGTGGTGTCGCAGCAGGAGCTGCAGGCCGCCACCGCCGCCTTCGCCTCGGCCAGCGCCCAGCTGGGCGGGCTGGGGATCCGGCTGGGCGAGACGCGCATCACCTCCCCCCTCGACGGCGTGGTCTCGGCGCGACGCCTCGATCCGGGGGCGCTGGTCGGCCCCACCGCCGGGACCGGCTCCCTGCTCACCGTGGAGCGGCACGACGTGCTGCGCATCTTCATCCCGGTGAACGAGCGAGACGTGGCCCGCCTCAAGGTCGGCCAGGAGGCTCACGTGGAGCTGGACGCCTTCCCGGGCCGGAGCTTCGGGGGACAGGTGGTGCGACTGTCGCCGGCCTTCGACCCGGTGACGCGCACCCTCGACGCCGAGGTGCACCTCAAGAACCCCGGCGAGCTCCGCTCGGGCATGTACGGTCGCGGCGCCATCGTCACCGAGGTGCACCGGGAGGCGGTGGTGGCCCCGGTGGCCGCGGTCCAGACCACCAACGACCGCAGCTACGTCTACCTGGTGCAGGGCGAGGTGGTGAAGCGGGTCGAGGTGACGGTGGGCGTCGACGGGGGGGACTGGCTGGAGATCGCCGGCGGCCTCGGACGGGGAGACGAGATCGTGACCGCGGGCACCGACGTCCTCTCCGACGGGAGCCGCATCCGCCCCGTCCGCAACCTGAACCCCTACACCGGCGCCAGCGGCCCGGTGGCGGCCGAGGCGCCCAAGGCGGCCGGGCCCGCCGACGCCGCGGCGGCGCCGGCCAAGGCCAACTGATCGGCCATGTGGCTCACCCGCCTCGCCCTCAAGAACCCGGTCTTCATCCTGATGATGTCGCTGGCGGTGCTCGCCCTGGGGTGGGTGTCGCTGACGCGGCTCTCGGTGGACCTCTTCCCCAACATCGACATCCCCATCATCCGGGTGGCCACCTTCTACACCGGCGCCGGCCCGTCGGACGTCGAGAAGACCATCACCGTCCCCATCGAGCGCGCCGTCTCGGCGGCCCCCGGCGTGGACCGGGTGGAGAGCACCTCAAAGCAGGGCTTCTCCTCGGTCTCGGTGTGGTTCCAGTACGGCACCAACCTCGACAACGCCCAGTTCGAGGTGCAGCAGCGGGTGGCGCAGATCCTGAACACCCTGCCCCCGGGCATCGACCAACCCTTCATCATCAAGTTCGACGTCACCAACATCCCGGTGCTGCTGGTCTCCATGAGCGCCGAGGGCATGGACGAGAAGCAGCTCTACGACCTGGGCTACAACGTGGTGGAGCCCCAGCTGGAGCGCATCAAGGGGGTGGCCAGCGCCCCCATCGGCGGCGGGCGGATCCGCGAGATCGAGGTGAAGGTCCGCAGCGACGCGCTGCGGGCCCGGGGCCTGGGGATCCTCGACGTGGTGAGCGCGGTCCGGACCTCCAACCTGTTGCTCCCCAGCGGCACGCTCAAGTCCGGGGTGCGCGACTACAACGTCTTCGCCAACACCCAGTTCGGCGAGGCCCGCCCGCTGCGGGACGTGATCCTCAAGCCGCCGGTCCGCTCGGCGGCGGGCGACCTCACCGCGCCGGTGCGCATCTCCGACGTGGCCAGCGTGGTGGACGGCACCGCCGACCAGACCGAGATCGCCCGCGTCAACGGCCGGCGCGCCGTCTACTTCCGCATCCAGAAGCAGCCCGGCGCCAACACGGTGGCGGTGGTGGACGCGGTGAAGCGGGAGCTGCCCCGGCTGCGCGGCATCCCCCCCAGCGTCAAGCTGGCCACCTCCTTCGACCAGTCGGCCTACATCCGGGCCGCCATCAGCTCCCTGGAGCACGAGGCGGTGCAAGGCGGGGCGCTGGCCATCCTGGTGATCCTGCTGTTCCTGGTCTCCCTGGCCGCCACCGGCATCATCGCCGTGGCCATCCCGCTCTCCATCGTGGCCACCTTCGTGCTCATGTTCTTCAGCGGCATGACGCTGAACGTGTTCACGCTGGGCGGCCTGGCGCTGGGGGTGGGGCGGCTGGTGGACGACTCCATCGTGGAGCTGGAGAACATCCACCGCCACCTGGCCATGGGTCAGAATCGCCGCGAGGCGGTGCTCAACGCCGCCCAGGAGGTGGCCGGGCCCATCTTCGTCTCTACCGTGACCACCATCGTTGTCTTCTTCCCGGTGGTGTTCCTCTTCGGGGTGGCCCGCAACCTCTTCATGCCGCTGGCGGCCACCATCGCCTTCGCGCTCATCATGAGCTTCCTGGTGTCGCGGACGGTGACGCCGCTCCTCTGCATGCGCTTCCTGCGGGTGGAGGGGCACGACCCGAATTCGCGCAGCCTGGGTGGTCACGTGACCCGCCAGCTCGACCGCCTCGACCACGCCTACGCGCGGGCGCTGGCCTGGGTGCTCGGGAACCGCGGCAAGGTCATCCTGGGGATCTTCCTGGTCTTCCTGGCCTCGCTGGGGCTGCGGCGCCTCATCGGCACCGAGTTCTTCCCCGAGACCGACGAGAGCCAGTTCCAGATCACCCTCAAGGGGCCGGTGGGGACCCGGGTGGAGATGACGGAGAAGATCGCCGAGCGGATCGAGCTGACCATGCAGGCGGCGCTGGCGCCGGTCAAGGCCGTGGACGGCAGGCCGATCTACACGACCCAGATCTCCAACGTGGGCCTGCCGCTCGGGCGCACCGCCCTCTTCAGCTCCAACACCGGCCCGCACGCCGGCACGGCCAGCCTGTACCTGGTGCCGCACACCCAGCGGCCCATCACCGACAACCAGGCCGCCGATCGGGTCCGCCAGGCCCTGCGCGACGCCGTCCCCGGCGTGCAGACCTACTTCTTCGTGGGCGGCATCGTGAAGCGCATCCTCAACTTCGGCTCGCCAGCCCCCATCGACGTCGAGATCGTCGGGTACGACCTGGAGGCCGCCTCCGACTACGCCAAGCGGCTCCAGGCCCGGCTGCGCGGCGTCGACGCCGGCGGCAAGCCGTTGCTCACCGATCTGCAGATCTCGCGCGAGGAGAACTACCCCGAGCTGGACGTGGTGGTGGACCGCGAGAAGGCCGGCCTGCTCGGCCTCACCGAGCAGCAGGTGGCCCAGTCGGTGCTCACCAGCCTGGTGGGCAACACCCAGTTCGCGCCCGTCCCCTTCACCGACTCGAAGACCGGCAACCAGTACTTCATCAACGTCCGGCTGGAGGACAGGTACCGCGACCACGTGGACGACCTCAAGGACGTCTTCGTCCGCACCCCCAGCGGCCAGGTGGTGAACCTCGCCAACATCGCCACGGTTCGGCGCTCGGCGGGCCCGGTGCTCATCGACCGCAAGTACCTGCAGCGCATCGTGCACCTCACCGCCAACGTGGCCCCCGGCCAGGACCTGGGCACCGCCAGCGAGGCGGCCCAGCGCGCCATCGACGAGCTGCCGCCGCCGGACGGGTTCACGGCCCAGCTGGGGGGCCAGACCGCCGCGCAGAAGGAGGCCTTCTCCGGGCTGTTCCTGGCGGCGCTGATGGCCATCGCGCTGGTCTACATGATCCTGGCCTCGCAGTTCCGCTCGCTGCTGGATCCGCTGGTGATCATGTTCTCGGTGCCCATGGGCATCTCGGGCGTGTTCGCGGCCCTGTGGCTCACCGGCACGCCGCTCAGCGTGAACAGCTTCATGGGCATCATCATGATGGTGGGGATCGTGGTCTCCAACGGCGTGCTGCTGGTGGACTTCGCCCGGGTGCTGCGCTCGCGCGGCCTGGGCCTCACCGAGGCCACCATCCAGGCCGGCAAGACCCGGCTCCGCCCCATCCTCATGACCACCATCGCCACCATCTTCGGCCTCCTCCCCATGGCCCTCGGCTTCGGCGAGGGGAGCGAGACCAACCTCCCGCTGGCGCGGGCCGTGATCGGAGGCCTGGCGGTGTCGACCTTCTTCACCCTGTTCCTCATCCCCGCCCTCTACACGCTGCTGGAGCGGTTCGCGAGGCCCCACCACCAGGAGGAGGCCTCCGCCGCGCCGGGGGCGGCCACCCCATGATCGGCGCCGCCCTGGCCGCGGCGCTCCTGCTCGGCGCCGGCCCGCCGGCCGCGCTCGAGAGGGTGACCTTCGACGAGGCGGTGCGGCGCGCCCTGGCCAAGAACCCCAACGCGGTGGTGGCCGCCGAGGAGGTCCGCCGCGCCGAGGGGCTCCTGGGCGAGGCCCGCTCCGGGTCGCTGCCCTTCCTGGGCGTCACCGGCACCCTCACCTGGCTGGACCACGACCGCGTGTCCCAGGGGCGGGTGGTCGCCGCCGGGAGCCAGGCCAACGCCACCGGCCTGCTCTCGGTGCCGCTCGTGGCGCCGTCGCGGTGGGCCCAGTGGGCCCACGCCTCCCAGGGGCTCGACGCCACCGCCGCCGGCGAGGCCGACGTGCGCCGCGGGGTGGCCGTCACCGCCGCCCGGGCCTACCTCACCGTCATCGCCCAGCGCCGCGCCGTGGAGGTGAGCCTCTCCGCCCGCGACAACGCCCGGGCCCATTACGACTACGCCCGGGCCCGCCGCAAGGGCGGGGTGGGCAACGCCCTGGACGAGCTCCGGGCCGAGCAGGAGCTGGCGGCGAGCGAGGTCCAGCTGGAGGCGGCCCAGATCGGCCTGGCGCGCGGGCGCGAGGCCCTGGGGCAGCTGGCGGGCGCCGACGCCCCGCTCGACGCCGCCGAGGAGCCGGCGCTGCCGGAGCTCCCCGGCCAGGCCGAGGCCATGGCGGTGGCCGAGAGCTCCCGGGCCGACGTCAAGGCCGCCCAGGCGCGGGCCCACGTGGCCGAGCGGGTGTGGAAGGACAGCTGGACCGACTGGCTCCCCACGCTCTTCGGCACCTTCCAGCCCTTCGTGCAGGATCCCCCGACGCTGACCGTGCCCGCGCAGGGCTGGCAGGCCCAGCTCATCCTGGCCTTTCCCCTCTTCGAGGGCGGCCTGCGGCCGGCCCAGTCGAAGCAGCGCCAGGCGGTCTCCAACGAGTCCCAGGCGCAGCTGGACGGGATCGTGCGGCAGGCCCGCTCCGACGTCCGCACCGCCTACGAGGCGCTGGAGCGCTCCCGCAGCGCCCTGCAGTCGGCGCGCCGCGGCGCGGAGAGCGCCCGCTCGGCCCTGGGCCTGGCCAACGAGGCCTACCGGGCCGGCGCGGTGGACAACCTGGCGGTGACCGACGCCGAGCAGCGGGGGAGGGTGGCCGACCTCTCGGCGGTCATCGCCGAGGACGCGGTGCGCCAGTCGGTGCTCGACCTGCTGGCGGCGGCGGGACGGTTCCCCTAGACGGGTGGCGCACCGGAGCCCGGATGGCCGAGGCCACCTCGCCCGACCCGGGGAAAGCGCGCGGCCCGGCCCGGCTGCGGGCGCTGCTCGGGCTGTGGCCGGCCCTGCTGGGGGCGGCGGCCTTCCGCTACGCCTGCTACGCGGCCATGACCGCGCTGGCGCTGTGGAACGAGGCCCGCCCCGCGCCGAGCCTCCCCGACCTGGTGCTGGAGCGCCTCCCCTACCTGCCCTGGGTGGACCGGGCCAACTACCTCCTCTGGCTGGGCCTGTACCTGCCGCTGGCGGCGGCGCTGCTCTTCCTCGAGCCGCGGCGCTGGATCCGCTACATGGTCACCGGGGGCCTGGTCTCGCTGGCCCGGGGCGTCACCATCGCCCTCACCGGGCTGGGCGCGCCCCGCCCGTCGCCGAGCGCGCTGGCGGGGCGGAGCTTCTGGGCGGCCTTCTCCGAGCTCACCTCGCCGCTGGGGGTCTTCCAGCGGGACGCCATCGCCGTCTACCTCCAGAAGGACCTCTTCTTCTCGGGCCACGCCGCCACCACCTTCCTCCTCTGGCTCTACCTGCGCCACCGGCCGCGCCTCCGCTGGGCGGCGCTCCTGGCGCACCTGCTGGTGGTGGCCTCGGTGATGCTGTCGCACCTCCACTACGCCATCGACGTGGTGGGGGCCTGGGCGGTGACCTTCGCCCTGTACGTGCTGCGCGAGGGCTGGCCCGGGCCGGGCGCGGCCGGGATGGGGCGGGACGGGCGCGATTCGGTATAGTGGGCCCCGGGGGCGCCAGGAGGGAACCGATGGCGATCTCGGCAGAGGCTGGCCAGAGCGGCGCGCTCCGGGCCGCAACGGGGCTGGCCCTGGCGGGAGCGCTGGCGCTGGGGTCGTGCCAGGGAAAGGAGACGCCCCCGGCCCCGGCCGGAGGCACCGCGACGACCGCGGCCCCGGCCGCCTCGGCGGTGCGCGGCGTCTCCGACCGGCAGATCCTGCTCGGCATGGTGGCCTCCTTCTCAGGGTCGAACAAGGAGCGCGGGCGGTCGATGCGCGCTGGCTGGGAGGCGGCCCTGGCGGCCGCCAACGAGGCCGGCGGGATCCACGGGCGCACCCTGCAGCTGGTGGCCCTCGACGACGGCTACGATCCGGCCCGCACCATGCCGGCCCTGAAGGACCTGGTCGAGAACCGCCGGGTCTTCGCCCTGGTCGGGAACGTGGGCACTGCCACCGCGGCGGTCTCGGTCCCCTACTGCATGGAGAGGAAGGTGCTGTTCTACGGGGCGCTCTCGGGCGCCGACCTCCTGCGCAAGACACCCCCGGACCGGTACGTCTTCAACTTCCGCGCCGGGCTGGCGCGCGAGGGGGCGGCGGCGGTCCGCTACCTGGCCAAGGTCAGGCGCATCCAGCCGGCTCGCATCGCGGTGCTGGTGCAGATGGACGACTTCGGGGAGTCCGGCTGGCGCGGTGCCGCCCGCGAGCTCGAGTCGCTGGGGGTCCGCCGGGAGAAGA
Source organism: Anaeromyxobacteraceae bacterium (assembly GCA_035655915.1). Lineage (GTDB taxonomy): Bacteria > Myxococcota > Myxococcia > Myxococcales > Anaeromyxobacteraceae > DASTPH01. The sequence continues at coordinate 13,116 of DASRTO010000325.1, read as the reverse complement.
TCCTGAAGCTCGGCTACCCCCGCAACACCGCCGACGTCCGCGACGCGGTGGCGCAGCTCAAGAAGCGCCCCAAGGCCTACGACGCGGTGGTGATGGTGGCAACCTACAAGCCGGCGGCCACCTTCGTCATCCAGGCCAAGGAGGCCAGGCTCAACCTGTTCTTCGTCTCGGTCTCGGCCGATTCCAATGGCCTGGCCGAGGACCTGGTTGAGGCCGGCCGGCGCTACACCGAGAAGGTGGCCATCACCCAGGTGGTGCCGGTCCCCAATTCCCCGAGCCCGGCGGTGGCCCGCTACCGGGAGGCGCTGGAGAAGCACGCCCTGGGCGAGCGGCCCGGCTCCACCAGCCTGGAGGCCTGGATCGGCGCCCAGATCCTCCTGGAGGCGCTCTCCCGGGCCGGGCGGGACCTCGACGGCGAGAAGGTGGTCGAGGCGCTGGAGTCCATCCGCGGCTGGGACGTCGGCATCGGCGCCAAGATCGAGCTCGGACCGACCGACCACCAGGCCTGCGACGTGGTGTGGGGGTGGATGCTCCAGCCGGACGGCAGCTACAAGCAGATCGACCTGGGCTGATCTACCGGGTGAGGAGCCGCACCACCCCGGTGGTCATGGGCTCGAGGTAGGTGATGAGCAGCACCGCGCCCGCCATGATCACCAGGAAGGGGAAGGCCTGCCTCCATAGATACGGCAGCGGCTTCTGGAAGCGGGAGGCCGAGAGGAACAGGTTCAGGCCCATGGGCGGGAAGAGGAAGCCCAACTCCAGATTCGCCAGGAAGACCACGCCCAGGTGGATGGGGTCGATGCCGTAGGCCTGCCCCAACGGGGCCACCAGCGGGGCCATCACCACGATGGCGGCGTAGATCTCCAGGATGGAGCCCAGCACCAGGAGCACCACGTTGAGCATGAGCAGGAACAGCGCCGGGCTCCGCACGTGGGCGGTCATCCAGGCCACCAGGCGGCTGGGGATCTCCGCGTCCACGAACCAGCTGGTGAGCCCCAGCGCCACCCCCAGCAGGATGAGGACGCTCCCCACCAGCGTGGCGGCGTTGAGCAGCACCCCCGGCAGGTCGCGGAGCGGCTTTACCGAGCGGAAGATGAGCAGCTCCACCACCAGCGAGTAGGCCGCCGCCAGGGCCGAGGCCTCGACCACGGTGGCGTAGCCGGACACCACCGAGACCACCACCAGGGTGGGGAGGCCCAGGTCCCACCTGGCCCCCCACAGCGACCGCAGCGCCTCCCCGGGGCGGAAGGGCTGCCGGGGGGCGCGGCAGCGCACGCCGGTCCACACCCCGTAGGCCGCCACCATGAGGATCATGAGCATGCCCGGCAGGAGCCCGCCCAGGAAGAGGTGCTCGATGGGCGCCTGGGCCACCACGCCGTAGAGGATCACCGGCAGCGAAGGGGGGAAGAGCAGGCCCAGCGATCCCGAGGCCGTCACCAGGCCCAGCGAGAAGCCCTCCGGGTAGCGCTCCTCCAGCAGCGAGGGGAGGATGAGGCCGCCCAGGGCCAGGATGGTGACACCCGAGGCGCCGGTGAAGGTGGTGAAGAGCGCGCACACGAAGGCGGCCATGACCGCCAGGCCGCCCGGCATCCAGCCGAAGAGGCCGCGGTAGGCGCGGACCAGGCGCTGGGCCGCCCCGCCTTCGGCGAGCACGTAGCCGGCCACGGTGAGGAGCGGCACCGCCGCCAGGGTGGGGGAGGAAACCAGGGTGAAGGTCTGGGTGGGGACCGCCGCCACCGGGGTGCCGTCGCGCAGGAACAGCACCATGGCCAGGCCGGCCATGCCCACGAACACCGGGGCCCCGGCCAGGAAGGCCAGCCCCACCATGACGCCGAAAGGCCAGACCAGGAAGTCGACGCGGGCCAAGGGGCCCAGCGCCGCGCCCAGGGCCGCCGCCGCCTGCGAGAAGCCGCGCCCCAGGGCCCCCAGGCTCCCGAGCGGCCAGCCGCCGGGGTCGGGTACGGCCGCCTCGCCCAGGAGCAGCACCAGCAGCGCCACCCCGATCGACAGGCCGCGCTGGAGCCAGCGCCACCGGTCGCGCTCGGCCCGCCAGGCGAACACCAGCGCCATGAAGGCGCAGGCGATGGGCATGACGGTCATGCTCCACCAGAAGGGCACCCCGGGCACGATGAAGCGGGACACCTCGGTCTCGGCGCGGACCAGCCTGGCCGAGGCGTAGGCCAGCACCGTGCACACCGCCGTGGAGACGGCGCCGGTGAGGAGCCGGGCCGCCCGCCGCGGCCAGCCCGGCGGCACCGCGTCGATGGCCGAGAGGTGCAGGTGCTTGCCGGCGCGGGTGGCCAGCAGCGCCCCCAGGAAGCCGACCCACAGGGTGAGGTGCTGCACCATCACCGCCAGGCCGGGGAGCTGCCAGTTCATGCGCCGGGCCAGCGTGGCCGCCACCGGCAGCGCGATCATGGCCAGCAGCACCAGCACCACCGCCAGGTTGCCGGTGAGCACCGCCCCGCGGCGCACCGCCGAACGGGCCGCGCGGGCCACCAGGGCGGCGTCGGGGCGCTCGGGCTCGGCCGGGGGCGGCGCGTCGGGGATCGGGGGCGTGTCGCTCACGGACGTTGACCGGCAGGGGCGAAGCGTCTATCAGTACCACGAACTTTTTCGCCCCCGCCCGAAAAACCCTGTGCGCTCGCGCTTCCTCGCCACCGTCCTGCTCGGGCTGGCCCTCACCGGATGCCGCTCCATCGCCCTCGGCGCCGCCGCCGACGCCGTCTCCGGCTCGGGGGGCAGCTACGGCAAGGACCCCGACCCCGAGCTGGTGAAGGCGGCGGTGCCCTTCGGCCTCAAGACCATGGAGGGGCTGCTGGAGGAGAAGCCGGAGCACGAGGGGCTGCTCCTCTCGCTGGCCTCGGGCTTCACCCAGTACGGGTACGCCTTCGTGCAGCAGGACGCCGACGCCGCCGAGATCCAGGGGCGCAACGCCGAGGCGCGCGCCGGGCGGGAGCGGGCGCGGGCGCTGTATCTCAGGGCCCGCGACTACGGCCTGCGGGGGCTGGAGGTCCGGCACCCCGGGCTCGCCGCCCGCCTGCGCGGCGTGAAGGACGCCGAGGCGGCCCTGGCCGTCGCCGATTGCAGGGAGGACGTGCCGCTCCTCTACTGGACCGCGGCCGCCTGGGGCGCCGCCATCGCCGCCGGCAAGGATCGGATGGACCTGGTGGCCGAGCTCCCGGCGCCGGTGGCCATGATGCGGCGGGCCCTGGCGCTCGACGAGACCTTCGACGACGGCGCCATCCACGAGTTCCTCCTCACCTACGAGGCCTCCCGCAGCCAGGCCCAGGGCGGCGGGCCGGCGGTGGCCCGCCGGCACTACCAGCGGGCGCTGGAGATCTCCAAGGGCCGGAAGCTCGCGGTGTACGTGAATTTCGCCGAGAGCGTGCTCGTCCAGATCCAGGACCGGGCCGAGTTCACCCGCCTGCTCCGGGAGGTGCTGCAGGCCGATCCCGCCGCCGAGCCGCGCCTGACGCTCGCAAACGTGCTGGTCCAGCGCCGGGCGCGCCTCCTGCTGTCCCACCTGGACGACCTGTTCGCCTGAGGCCAAGGCGACGAGGAACCCCGCGTGATCCCATCGCCCATCGCCCTCCGCGCCGCCCTGGCGGCGACCGTGCTGCTCCTGGCCCCGGCCGCTCGCGGGCAGGAGATCGTCGTCAAGCTCGGGACCCTGGCCCCGGCCGGATCGAACTGGCACGAGATCCTGAAGGACATGGCCGAGCGCTGGTCGCAGGCCTCGCAGGGCAAGGTGAAGCTGCGCATCTACCCCGGCGGCACCCAGGGCAGCGAGGGGGAGATGATCCGCAAGATGGCGGTGGGCCAGCTCCAGGCGGGCGCCGTCACCAGCGTCGGGCTCCACGACATCGTCCCCGAGCCGCAGGGGCTGGCGATCCCGCTGATGTTCGACACCGAGGAGGAGCTCACCGCGGTGATGCAGAAGCTCCAGCCCAAGCTGGAGTCGGCCCTGGAGAGGAAGGGCTACGTGGCCCTCACCTGGGGCATCGTGGGCTCCATCAAGATCTTCTGCTCCCGCGCCTACAAGACCCCGGCCGAGATGGCCAGCGCCAAGATCTTCACCTGGGAGGGCGACCCGGGGAGCGTCGACGCCTTCCGGGCGGCCGGCTTCACCCCGGTGGTGCTCTCCTCGACCGACATCGTCACCTCGCTGCAGACCGGGATGATCGACTGCGTGCCCAGCGTGCCGCTCTACGCCCTCCCGGTCCGGCTCTTCGAGCGGGCCCCGCACATGATCGACGTGAGCTGGGGCTACCTGGTGGGCGCCACCGTGGTGCGCAAGGACGTCTGGGGGCGCATCCCGGCCGACGTCCGCCCCAAGCTGCTGGAGATCTCGCGCGAGCTGGGCAAGAAGGTGGACGCCGAGGTGGGCAAGCTCAACGCCGACGCGGTGGCGGCCATGAAGAAGCAGGGGCTGGACGTGATCGAGGTGCAGCAGGGGCCCTGGCGCGCCGCCGCCGAGAAGGCCTGGCCGGTGGTGCGCGGCAAGATCGTCCCGGTCGAGTTCTTCGACGAGGTGAAGCGCGAGCGCGACGCCTGGCGGGCCGCCAGGAAGAAGGGCTAGCCCCGCAGGAAGGCGGCCACGTCCCGCCGCACCGCCGCGCAGGCGAAGAGCAGCGTCAGGTGGCCCCGCGGGTAGAGCCGCGGCGCCTGGCCCCAGGCCCGGGCCAGCCGCTCCGGCTGCTCGCGGCCGGCGATGACGTCGTCGAGCCCCAGCGCCACCAGCAGCCGGCGCGCCGTGGGCCGGCGCGACAGCGCCGAGAACGGCTCCAGCGCCGCCCGGAGCGACGCCGGCGGCGGGAGCGGCGCGCCGCCGCGCCGGGCCAGCCGGGCCAGGCGCCGGCCGATGGGGGTCCGCTCCGCCACCCAGGCCAGGTCGGGCGGCGCCACCAGGGCCGCGAAGTCCAGCGGCTCGGGCGCGGTGGCCACCAGCGCCCCCGCCAGCGCCCCCAGCGAGAGGCCGACCACCCCGGCCGGCCCCCGCGAGCGCGCCAGGGCGGCGGCCACCCGGACCTCCAGCACGGCCTGCTCCAGCGAGGCCCGCAGACGCGACAGGTCGGGGGAGGCGAACCCCTGGCCGCTCCGGGCGCCCGGGGCGGCCCGGCCCAGGTGGTGGGGCGGGATCACCAGCCAGGCGTCGAGGCCGCTCCGGGTGACGAGGTCCACCCAGCCGTCGAGGAGGCTGGCCCGCGGCAGCTTCCAGGGCGGGAGCAGCAGCGCCGTGCCCCGGAAGGGAGGGCGCGCCTCGTGGCAGCGGATGCGCAGGCGGTCGCCCGCGAAGGCCCCGCCGCCGGGCGCGGGCGCCGACCACTCGCCCGGGACTGCCGGGGGCGGCGGCAGCGCGGGCAGGGGCCCGAAGCACCGGAGCGGGCCGGCCGGGCCGGGACGGAACGGCTCGGCCGGGGGCGGCCGCAGGTGCTCCCAGCACATGGCGGCACGATCGAGGGCCCGGTTCAGGGCGGGCAGGCTCACGGCGTCGAGATTAGAGGAAACGCGCCCGTCCTGTAACGCCTCGCCGCGGCGCGAGACATCCCCGGCACGTGGAGGAAGACATGGCCCGCTGGCGCACCGACGTGGCGGAATCGGAAGTCACCCCGGAGGCGCTCTGGCTGCGCCGCCGCGAGTTCCTGCGCCTCTCGGCCGCCGGGGCGCTGGCCGCGCTCCAGCCTGGGGCGGCGGAGGCCGCGGTCGAGCCGAGCGGCCAGGTGCTCCCGGTCTCGAGGCGCGTGGACATGGCCGGCGGCGAGACGCCCACTCCCTGGGAGTCGGCGACCCGCTTCAACAACTTCTACGAGTTCGGCACCGAGAAGGACGACCCGTGGAGGAACGCCGGGACGCTGCGACCGCGCCCCTGGACGGTCTCCATCGAGGGCGAGGTGAGGAAGCCGCAGGTGGTGGACGTGGACCGGCTCCGGGAGTGGTTCCCGCTCGAGGAGCGCGTCTACCGCATGCGCTGCGTCGAGGCCTGGTCGATGGCGATCCCCTGGGTGGGCTTCCCGCTCGCCGACCTGGTCCGGCGCGTCGAGCCCACCACCCGGGCCAGGTTCGTGGCCTTCCAGACGCTGCACGACCCGGAGCAGATGCCGGGTCAGCGCCGCCCGGTGCTGGAGTGGCCCTACCTCGAGGGGCTGCGCCTCGACGAGGCGCTCCACCCGCTGGCCCTGCTGGCGCTGGGGCTCTACGGCCGGGTGCTCCCCAACCAGAACGGCGCCCCGCTGCGCCTGGTGGTGCCCTGGAAGTACGGCTTCAAGGGCGCCAAGTCGATCGTGCGCATCCGCTTCACCGAGGCGCGGCCCCGGACCACCTGGAACCTCATGGCCCCGCACGAGTACGGCTTCTACGGGAACGTCAACCCGGCGGTGGACCACCCGCGCTGGAGCCAGGCCAAGGAGCGTCGGGTGGGCGAGTTCTTCCGGCGCCCCACCCTGCCCTTCAACGGCTACGCGTCCGAGGTGGCCCACCTCTACGCCGGCCTGGACCCGAAGACGCTCTACTAGCGACGCCAAATGGGATCGAGCCGGAGCGCCCCCGACGCCGCCCGCCCGCCGGGCCCGGCGGCCGCCTTGCTGGGCGGGCGCGCTGCGCCGCCCGAGGGCGGCCCGCCGGCGCGCCGCGCCCCGGCCCGGAGATGGCTGGTGCCGGCGGCCGTCGCCCTGGGGCTCGGGCCGCTCGCCAAGATCGGCGTGGACGCTTTCACCGGCGGCCTGGGGCCGGAGCCGGTGCAGGTGGTGCTGAACCGGCTCGGCTTCTGGACCCTCACCTTCCTCACCCTGTCGCTGGTTCCCACCCCCGCCAAGGCGCTGCTGGGGATCACCTGGCCCATGCGGGTGCGGCGCGCCGTGGGGCTGCTGACCTTCGGCTACGGCGCGGCCCACCTCGCCTTCTACGTGGGCGTGGACAAGTTCTTCGACCTGCCCGAGATCTGGAAGGACGTGACCACCCGCCGCTTCCAGGCGGTCGGGCTGCTCACCCTGCTGCTGCTGCTCCCGCTGGCGGTCACCTCGACGGACGCCTGGGTGCGGAGGCTCGGGTTCGCGCGCTGGAAGCGGCTGCACCGCCTGGTCTACGCCGCCGGGGCGCTGGGGGTGGTGCACTTCGCCTGGCGCGTCAAGGCCGACCTGCGCTGGCCGCTCCTCTTCGCGGTCGCGATGGCCGGGCTGCTCCTGGCTCGGCTCGTGCCCGCGGCCGGGCGGCGGCTGGCGCGCCGCGCGGCCAGGCCCGCGGCGCCCGACGCCGGCGGCCGGTAGTGGCCTCCGCCCGCGGTCCGGGCGGAGACCTGTCGAGCCGGGCGCTCGTGCCCGGCCCCCGTCAGGGCGCCTCGAGGGGGCTACTTCGACGGGGTCTCGACCACCGGCGGGACGTAGTCGGCGGCCGTGAGGGCGATCTCGATGCGGCGGTTCAGGCTCCGCCCCTCGGCTGTGTCGTTCCCGGCCACCGGCCGGTACTCGGAGAAGCCGGCGGCGCCCAGCATCACCGGCGCCACCCCCTTGGCCTGCAGGTACTTCACCACCGCGATGGCCCGGGCGGTGGAGAGCTCCCAGTTGCTGGGGAACACCTTGGGGTTGGTGGGCACGTCGTCGGTGTAGCCGGCCACCAGCACGTTCCTGCCCTGCAGGTCCTTGAAGGCCTCGGCCACGTTGTCGAGCGCCGCCCGGCCCTCCTTGCCGATGGCGGCCGAGCCCGAGGCGAAGAGGATCCGGTCCTTGAGCTTCACGGTGAGCTTGCCCTTGAGCTCGGAGACCTCGATCTGCCCGGCGGCGATCTGGCTCTTGAGCGAGCCGGCCAGGCGCTCGTACTCGCCGCTCTTCTTCTCCAGCGCCGCCTTCTCGGCCGTCAGGCGGTCCTTCTCGGCCGCCAGCTGCCCGGACTGCTTCTCCATCTCCGAGGCGCGGGACTCGGTCGCGGCGAGCTTCTTCTCGAGATCGGCCGACTTCTGGGACTCGTCCTGGTACTGCTTCAGGTATTTCTGGGCCTCCTGCTCCTTGGCCTCGTACTTGTCCTTGCTGATGCCGCACGCGGCGAGGAAGGCGGCGAGGGCGAGGACGACTGTGGCGCGCATGCATTAACCTCCTGGAAAACCCGGGTGGCGCCATCCTATGGGCTGCCCGGCGGGACCGAAGCGAAATGGAGGGCCACGCCCCAACGGGGATGAAGGGTGGGCGGGAGTGCGCTCGCCCCCGACCCTTCCCGGCGGGGGGTCAGCGCCCGGCCGGGGGCGGCGCCGGGGCCCGGCGCCGTGGCGCGGCGCGCTCCACCGCCGGCGGCGGCATTGCGTCGACGGAGGCGGCCAGCACGATCTCGATGCGGCGGTTCAGGCTGCGCCCCTCGGCGGTGTCGTTGGCGGCCACCGGGTGGAACTCGCCGTACCCCGCCGCGGCCAGCAGGGTGGGATCGACGCCTCGCTCCTGGAGGTAGCGCACCACCGCCACGGCGCGGGCGGTGGAGAGCTCCCAGTTGGAGGGGAAGGGGCCGGCGGGGCTCACCGGCACGTCGTCGGTGTAGCCCTCGACGCGGATGGTGCGGCCGCGGATGCCGCGCAGCGCGGAGGCGATCCGGTCCAGGGCGGCGCGCCCCTCGCGGTTCACGGCCGCCGAGCCGGAGGCGAAGAGGATCTGGTCCTTGAGCCGGAGGGTCATGCGCCCGCGCAGTTCCGAGATCTCGACCTGGCCGGCGCCGATCTCGGCCCGCAGCGCCTGGGCCAGCCGGTCGTACTCCCCGCTCTTCCTCTCCAGCTCCGCCCTGGCCCTCTCCAGCAGGACCTTGGAGCGCACCAGCTGCTGCACCAGCGCCTCCTGCTCCTCCAGCCGCTGCTGTGCGGCGCGCAGGTCGGCCTGCTTGGCGGAGAGGTTCAGCTCCTCGGCGCGCACCCGGTCGGAGAGCTGGCGGCTCTCCTCCTCGAGCGCCCCCAGGCGGCCGGAGAGCTCGGCGACCTTCACCGCCAGCTCGCCGTTCTTCTGGCTCTCGTCCTGGTACCGTCGCTGCAGCTGCTCGGCCTCGGCCACCTTGGCGAGGTACTTGTCCTCGGCCACGCAGCCGGCGAGGAGGAAGAGGGCGGACGAGAGGGCGGCTCGGCGCATGCGGTTCCTCCGGAGGGGGGCTCGGGCATTCTAGCGGAGGTGCCCGCGGCCGGTGCGCGGACCCCCGCCGGCCCGGGTCGCACCCGCGCCCACGCGGCCCGACACCGGCGGTGCGGGGAAGCTCACCCCTTCGGCGGCGCCAGCCGCGCCCGGTAGCCGGTCCGGCTCACCGCCTCGGCGATGGCCTCTGGCGAGACCCGCGACGGGTCGTAGGACACGGTCACGCCGGAGCGGCCCGGCACCGCCTCCTTCACCCCGTCGGTGCGCTGGAGGGCCTGCAGGACCGCGGCCCGGCAGATGCTTCAGCCCATCTCGCGGACCTGGAGCTCGGCCGAGGCCAGTCCGTCCTGGCGAGCCCGCTCCCGCAGCCGGTCGGCCCGGGTCGACTGGTACCAGCCCAGCGCCGCGAGCCCGAGCAGGCCGGCGGCCAGCATCGCCTGGAACCCCCTGCCCATGCCGGTGGGAGCCCCGCCCGGGCCCATGGGTTCGTCCTTCGCGCCGACCCCGTTGGGAGGGGGGCGGGCCAGCGCGTTGACACCCCGCGGCGGCGGACGCTAAACGCTGAGGCCAGCCCGATGCCCGAGATCGAAGGCCCGTCGCAACCGGTGTCGCTCTACGGACGGTGCCCGCCGCCGCGAGTGCCCATGCCGCCGCGGGGGGTGGTGATCGGGTTCTCCTGGAGCGGGCTGGAGGGCGCCGGGAACCAGATCCTGGCGGCGGAGGTCGAGTGCGAGCCCGAGCGCGCCCGGCTGGCCAAGGTGTGGCGGCCCTTCCAGGACGCCCCGGGGCGCAGGGACGTGCGCCAGCGCTTCGCCGGCTGGATGGTCGAGGAGGCGCGCTGGGCCGAGGGGCGGCTCACCATCGGCGTGAACTTCGCCCTCTCCCTGGCCGAGACCCACCTGCGCCAGCTGGGGCTCTTGCGGCAGGCCCTGCGCGGCCCGGCCTCGCTGGGTCGCGGCCTGGAGGAGCGGTTCCGCCCCGAGGGCGTGGACTACACCGAGGGAGCCGACGCCTTCAGGGCGGCGCTGGGCAAGGACCGCGTCCGCCTCGCCGACTGCTACCGGGCCTCGCCGCAGCCGCCCTGCGCCCCGCGCGCCTACCGCCACACCTTCTTCGGGCTGTGCACCCTGGCCGGGGTGGAGGCCGTCTACCCGCCCTGGGATCCGCCGCAGCCGGGCAAGACCGCCATCGTGGAGGTGCTCCCTGCCCACGTGGCCCGGGTGCTCTGCGGCACCTGCGCCTGGCGCGACGACGAGGTCGACCGGGCCAGCACGCGAGCCGCGGTACTGCGCACCCTGCGTAACGCCGCCAGGCTGGAGTTCGAGATGGAGCAGGCGGCCCAGATCGTGGAAGACCCCGAGGGCGACGCGCTCGAGGCGGTGCTGGCGGCGGTGGGGGCCGCCGCCGCCGCCGAGACCGGCTTCCAGGGCGTGCCGCACAACGTCCCGCGGAGCGAGGGCTGGATCTACTCGGTGCGCGAGGAGCCGTGGCGCGACGCCTGACCGCGCCGCGCCACCGGGGTCCCGCCGCTCCCGGGCGCCGCGCCGGGCGGGCCGCGGTGGTGCGGGCCCTGCGGGCGGTGCATCGCGACATCCGGGCGCTGCGCCTGCCCCGCCTGGTGGGGGCCCCGGTTCACGGGCCGCCGGTTCCGAGCCGCGTCTTTCTCCTCGGCCAGGCGCCGGGCCCGCACGAGGCCCGGCTGGGCCGCCCCTTCGCCTGGACCGCCGGCAAGACCCTCTTCCGCTGGCTGGAGCTGGCCTGCGGCGCGAGCGAGCGGGAGGTCCGGGAGCGCGTCTACCTGGCGGCGGTGGTGCGCGCCTTCCCCGGGAAGATCGGCGGCGGCGGCGACCGGGTGCCGAGCCGGCAGGAGATCGCCCGCAGCCGCGGCTTCATCGAACGGGAGATGGCGGCGCTGCGCCCCAGGCTGGTCATCCCGGTGGGGCGGTTGGCGATCGAGCAGGTGCTCGGGCCGGTGGCGCTGGAGGAGGTGGTGGGGCGGCGCCTGCGGACCCGCTTCCACGGCATCCGCTGCGACGTGGTGTGCCTGCCCCACCCCAGCGGCGCCTCGACCTGGTTCAAGACCGAACCCGGCCGGAGCCTGCTCGCGAAGGCGCTGCGGGCCCTGGCCCGCCACCCGGAGATGCGGCGCGCCCTGGGGCGGCCGCGCCGGCGCCCCGCGCCAGGGAGGCCGTTGGCGCGCTAGGATCCGCTCCGTGTCCGCCCCGCCACGCGCCCTGGCCGCCGCCCTGGCGCTGCTCGCCGCCGTCCCGGTCGCGGCCGCTCCGCGCGCCGAGACTGGCCTCGCCAGCTACTACCGCGACGGGCTCCAGGGGAGCCGCACCGCCAGCGGGCAGCCCTACGACCCGCGGCGCCTCACCTGCGCCCACCGCTCCCACCCCTTCGGCGCCTGGCTGGAGGTGGTGAACCTCGAGAACGGCCGCTCGGTGCGGGTGATGGTGAACGACCGCGGCCCGTGGACCAAGGGGCGGGTGGTGGACCTCTCCCGGGAGGCGGCCCGGCACCTCGGCATGCTGAAGCGGGGGACGGCGCGGGTGCGGGTGACGCGGGTGCCGTGACCGCACCGTCGGGCGGCGCCCCGGCCAGGGTCAGGGCTGCGCCGCCCGGGCGGCGTCGCGCAGGGCGCGGATGGCCTGCCGGTAGTCCCCGGCCCCGAAGACGGCGGTGCCGGCCACCAGCACGTTGGCGCCGGCGGCGGCCACCGGCCCGACCGTCTCCGGCTTTATGCCGCCGTCCACCTCGATGTCCAGCGCCTGCCCGCGCGCGTCGGCCATCTCCCGCAGGCGCCGCACCTTCCCGGTGCAGGCCTGGATGTACTGCTGCCCCCCGAAGCCGGGGTTCACCGTCATCACCAGCACCATCTCGCAGTCGCCGAGCACGTAGTCCACCGAGGAGAGCGGCGTCCCGGGGTTCAGCGCCACCGCCGGCCGGGCGCCGGCGGCGCGGATGGCCTGCAGGGTGCGGTGCAGGTGGGGCGAGACCTCGGCGTGGACCGAGACCAGGTCGGCGCCGGCCCGGGCGAAGGCCTCGACGTACCGCTCCGGTTCGACGATCATGAGGTGGGCGTCGATGGGGAGCCGCGTCGCCTTGCGGACCGCCTCCACCACCAGCGGCCCCACCGTGATGTTGGGGACGAAGCGCCCGTCCATCACGTCCAGGTGGATGAGGTCCGCCCCGGCGGCCTCGGCCGCCCGCACCTCCTCGGCCAGCCGCCCGAAGTCGGCGGAGAGCAGGGAGGGCGCCACGCGGATGGGGAGGGACATGGGCGAATCCTATCGCGTCATGGGGCCTGCTACACGCCACCGGCGAGACTTGATCGCCTGACCCCTATGCGACGAGCCGCGCCGCGTAGAACCCGTCGGTGCCGTGGCGGTGCGGAAGCAGGAGCAGGTCGCCCTCGGGGTCGAGGGCGTCGGCGGGGAAGCCGGCCGGGGGCGGCGCGCGGCGGACGCCCTCCCCGAGGAAGGCGGCGGCCAGGAGGGGCCCCTCGGCCCGGGTGAGCGAGCAGACGGCGTAGGTCACCGCCGCGCCCGGCCGGGCGTAGCGTAGGGCGCTCTCTAGAATTCCGGCCTGCAGGGCGGCGAAGCGCGGCAGGTCCTCGGGCCGGCGCCGCAGCTTCAGCTCGGGGTGGCGCCGCAGCGTCCCCAGGCCGGCGCAGGGGGCGTCCACCAGCACGGCGTCGAAGCTCGCGGGATCGAGGCCCGGGAGGGGGCGGGAGGCGTCGGCGCAGACCACCCGCACCGGGAGGCCGCGGGCCGCGGCCTCGCGCGAGAGCGCCTCGGCCTTGCGCGGGTGCACCTCCACCGCCACCACCTCCGAGCCGGGGCCGAGCAGCTCGGCGAGGTGGAAGGCCTTTCCGCCCGGGGCGGCGCAGGCGTCGAGGACCCGCGCCGGCGCGCCGCCCAGGTCCAGGGCGGCGAAGAGCGTCGCCAGCTGGGCGCCCTCGTCCTGCACCTGGAAGGGAAGGCCGCCGGCGGCGCGCGCCGCCGCCTGGACCGAGCCT
>DASRTO010000324.1:0-5917 GCA_035655915.1 Anaeromyxobacteraceae bacterium | reverse complement strand
TGGTGCCCGCCGAGCGCATGGCCGAGATCATCCGCGCCGCGGGGGGCGACCTGAAGCGCGCCAACCAGTCGCTCATCGAAGCCGCCAACGGCGCCGGCGGGGCCGACAACATCACCAGCGTGCTGGTGCAGGTGCACGCCTAGACCGCCGAGCCGGCCGGAACGGCCGGCGAGGCTGCCTCTGGGACGCCACGGCCCCGGCCTACCGGGACGCGGGCTCAGACTCCCGCCGCCGCGACCCGCGCCGGCCCCGCGGCGATGACCCTCTCCAGCGCCTCCCCGGGCGCCAGGGCCGTCGCGTCCCACAGCACCGACTCCCGCACCGTGGCGCCGGACGCCACCCGGCAGCCCGCCCCCACCACTGCCCGCGGGCCCACGGTGGCGCCGGCCTCGACCCGCGAGCCCGCCCCGACGAGCACCGGCGCCTCCAGGGCCGCCCCCGGATCGACGTGGGCCCCCTGGCCGAGCCAGAGCCCGGGCTCGGCGAAGGGCACCAGGCCGGCGAAGGGATCGGCTCCGCGCAGGCGCGCCAGTGGCGGCGCGCCGGAGAGCAGGTCCAGGTTGGCCTTCAGGTACCGCGCCGGGGTCCCCAGGTCTTTCCAGACCCCCGACCCCAGGACCCCGCGCACCAGGCCGCGCCGGAGCAGCGGCGGGTAGACGTCCCGGTTCACGTCGCTGGCGAAGGGCGCGGACGGCACCGCCTCGAGGAGGGCGGGCGAGAGGACGTGCACGCCGGTGAAGTGGAGCGGCGTGAGCCCCTCCCCGCCCGGCCCGCGCCCGGCGATGCGCCGCACCCGGAGGTCCCGGTCCACCTCCACCGCGGCGTAGCCGCCGCCGGGCGGCATGGGGGCGAGGACCATGGTGGCGAGCGCGCCGCCGGCCCGGTGAGCCCGGAGCACCGGCTGGAGGTCGAGGTCGTAGAGGACGTCGCCGTTCCACAGCACCACCGCCTCCGCGCCGGCCAGGAGCGGCCGCGCCTCGCGCAGCGCCCCGCCGGTGCCGGCGATGATCGGCTCCCGCGAGACGTCGAGTGGGAGGCCCAGCGCCTCGGCCGATGCGCGGGCGGCGGCCTCCATGGCCGGGGCCAGGTGGTGCACGTTCACCACCGCGCGGCCCGCCCCGGCCGCCGCCAGCCGGGCCAGGGCGTAGCGCACCAGCGGCAGGCCGCAGACCGGCACCGCCGGCTTGGGGAGCCACTCGGTGAGGGGCCGCAGCCGGGTGCCCAGCCCGGCGCACAGCACCATCGCCACCAGGCCGCCGGGCGGGCCCGGGCCGCCTGTGGCATCCATATGGTAAGCGAACATAGCAGATGTCCCCCGCGGCGCGCCTTCGGCTCTTCTACTTCCTCTACTACGGTTCCATCGGCGCCTCGCTGCCCTACCTGGCGCCCTACCTCAAGGGGCTGGGTTTCTCCGGCGCGGAGATCGGCGCCGTGCAGATGGTGGGGCCGCTGGTGGCCGGCCCAGCGGCGCTCTGCTGGGCGCTGGCCGCCGACCGGCTGGCCGCGCCGGCGCGGGCGCTCCGGCTGGCCACCCTCTGGGCGCTGGCGGCCATGGCCTTCCTGCCCATCGCCCGCGCCCCGGGCGTGCTGGCGGCGGTGATGTTCCTCTACTCGCTGGGCGTCTCGGCGGTGGTGCCGCTGGTGGACTCGGTAGCCCTGGAGTGGGTGCGCACACAGCCCGGCCTTTCCTACGCCCGGGTCCGGCTCTTCGGGTCGCTGGGCTTCATCGCCCTGGCCCAGGGGCTGGGGCTGGCCCTCACCCTGCGCGGCGATCGCCTCGCCGATCCGCTGGTCCCGCTCTCGGTGGTGGCGGCGGTGGCGGGATACGCCCTCACGGCGCGGCGCCTCCCCGCGCCGCCGGCCCCCGAGGTCCGCCCCGCCCTGAGGGACCTCCGGAGCCTGGTGAGGGACCCGCGCCTGCTGCTCCTGCTCGGGGCCTCGGCCCTGCACTGGGCCGGCTGCGCCCCCTTCCACCTCTTCTACGGCGTCTTCGTCCGCGACCTGGGGCTCCCCTCGACCCTCACCGGACTGGGGATGGCGGTGGGGGTGGGGGCCGAGGTGCTGGTGCTGCTCGCCTTCCCGCGCCTGCGGAGGCGCTTCTCGCTGCGCGCCCTCTTCGCCGCGGCCTTCGCCGCCACCGCCCTGCGCTGGTGGCTGCTCTCCCGCAGCGGCGCGGCGGCGGCGGTGGTCGGGCTGCAGTCCGTCCACGGCCTCACCTTCGGGCTCTTCTGGGGCGCGGCCGTGGAGGCCATGTCGGGCCTGGTGCCGGCGCGGCTGCGGGCCACCGGCCAGGCCCTCTTCGGCGCCGTGGTCTTCGGCGCCGGCAACGCCCTGGGCTTCGAGCTCTCCGGCCTGGGCTACGACCATTACCGGAACGCCGCCCCGCTCTACGCCTGGGCGGCGGCGCTGGAGATCCTGCCACTCCTGGCGGCGGGGCTGGCTTCGGCCTTTGCCGCTGGGCCGGGCGCCGCGGCCGGAGGCGGGGTTGGAGCGCCGGGCCCGAGCCGCTAAGGTGGGCCGCCATGCCCGGCCTCCCCCCCATGGCCACGGCCGCCGCCTCCGGGGCGCTCGGGGCGCGCCTGCCGCTGTGGAGCGTCGCGCCCTTCGGGCTCATGCTGCTCGCCATCGCGGTGCTGCCGCTGGTGATCCCGCACCTGTGGGAGCACAACCGCAACAAGGCCGTGCTGAGCGCCATCCTGGGGACGCCGGTGGCCACCTGGATGGCCAGCCTGGAACCGTCGGTCGTGGGGCACACCGCCTACGAGTACGTCGCCTTCATGATCCTCCTGGGCTCCCTCTTCGTCATCTCCGGGGGGATCGTCCTCCGAGGCACGCTCTCCGGCACGCCGGGGCTCAACACGGCGTTCCTCGGGATCGGCGGGCTGCTCGCCTCGCTCGTCGGGACCACGGGCGCCTCGATGCTCCTCATCCGCCCCCTCTTGCGAGCCAACTCCGTCCGCAAGCGCACCGCGCACGTGGTGATCTTCTTCATCTTCGTGGTCTCGAACGCCGGCGGCCTGCTCACCCCCCTCGGCGATCCGCCCCTCTTCCTCGGGTTCCTCAGGGGGGTGCCCTTCCTGTGGACGTTGCGCCTGATCCCCGAATGGCTCTTCGTGAACGGGGTCCTGCTCCTCGTCTTCTTCCTCGTCGACTCCACCCTGTTCCGTCGCGAGGACATCGCTACCCCGGGCGACCTCGACGAGGCGGCGGTGGCCCACAAGGTCCCCCTCTCCATCGCCGGCAAGCGCAACGTCCTCTACCTGGGTGGCGTGGTGGCGGTGCTCCTCGCCACGGGATCCCTGGGGC
This sequence comes from Anaeromyxobacteraceae bacterium, assembly GCA_035655915.1. GTDB lineage: Bacteria > Myxococcota > Myxococcia > Myxococcales > Anaeromyxobacteraceae > DASTPH01. The sequence continues at coordinate 2,611 of DASRTO010000324.1, read as the reverse complement.
TCCCCAGGGGCGTCGCCGAGGGGGGCCTGGTGGCCCTGGTCCTGCTCTCGCTGGCCACCACGCCCCGTGGGCTGCGCCACGAGAACGGCTTCACCTGGACGCCCATCGTCGAGGTGGCGGTGCTCTTCGCCGGCATCTTTGCCACGATGATCCCGGCGCTGCAGATCCTCAACGCGCGCGGTGCCGAGCTGGGGCTGAGCCGTCCCTGGCACTTCTTCTGGGCCACCGGGATCCTGTCGTCATTCCTGGATAACGCCCCCACCTACCTCACCTTCGCCTCGACCGCGAGCGGGCTGCTCGGCGCCGACGCCTCGAGGCTGGCCGAGCTCCTCTCGCGCGAAGGCGGCGAGTCGCTGCTGGCAGCCATCTCGGCTGGCGCCGTCTTCATGGGCGCCAACACCTACATCGGCAACGGCCCGAACTTCATGGTCAAGGCCATCGCCGAGCAGGGCGGCGTCCGGATGCCCGGCTTCTTCGGCTACATGGCCTGGAGCGGAGCCGTCCTCATCCCCCTCTTCGTTGCCGTCACCGCCATCTTCTTCCGCTGACCGCGCCGATGCGCTCAGCCGCGAGGGGGCACCACCGCCACCGGCAGCGGCGCGATGGCCGCCAGCTCGCTGCCAGCGCTCACGTGCAGGGCGCGTCCCACGGTGGAGAGGCGGCGCGATCCGACGACCAGGATCGGCGCCTTCCTCTCCAGCGCGAAGGACGCGGCGCGCTCGGTGAGCTGCCCCTGCGCCACCACGGGCTCGCCTGGCAGGCCGTGCCGGGCGAGCCACGCCGCGAGCTGGGCCCCGGCCTCGGCCTGCTGGTCGGCGCTCAGGCGCGCCAGCGACTCCTCCGGCAGGTAGGGCAGGTCGTGGACGTCGTGGAGGGGGACGACGTGCAGCACGGTCAGGGGGCGGCCCAGGCGCTCGGCGAGCCGGCCCGCGAAGCGGCAGGCCTCGACGGAGTCGTCGGCCAGGCTCGACAGGGCCACCACCGGGCCCGGCCCGAGATCCCCGGGCTCGAGGTCCGGCGGGACCACCACCACCGGGCAGGCCAGGTCGTGCAGCAGGCCGCGGGCCACCCGGCCGAGCCGCACCAGGCGATGGCTCTCGCGCGCTGCGGCGCGACCGACCACCACGGCGTCCCCCTTGCCGGCGGTGCAAGCCTCGGCCAGGGCCTCATCGGCCCAAAGGCCCTGCACCACCTCCGGCTCCCCCTCGAGCCCGGAGAGCCGCTCCCGGGCCAGGATCCCGGACGCTGCGGCCTTCGCCGCGGCCACCACCTCGTCGAGGTGATGGGAGCGGAGCACCACCCGCAGGTGCTCGTCCTCCAGCACGTGCACCAGCGCGAATCGATCGCCGCCGGCGCGGGCCTCCTGTGAGAGCCAGCGGGCGAACTGGACGGCGCCGTGGCTGCGGGGCCGCAGGTCGAGACCGACGATCCACTTCATGGCCCGACGATTGGAGCACGGATGGGCCGGAAGGTCACCGCACCATCCGATCAGCTCGGCGCGGGCGAGGTCGAGCTCGAGGTGCTCTGGCCGTCCTTGGCCACGATCTGCCGCTTCCAGCAGTCGCGCCGCACCCTGATGTCAAAGGTGAATTTGCGAGGGGTCAGGCCGCCCAAACCAATGTTAACAGGCCATCCAGGAGGAACCTTCCCGGATCAGTCGACTCGTACGCGCCCGTTCCTTCCTCGCCCTCAGCGAAATTTGATCCCGGCGGACGAGCGCTTGCGCCTCGCCGCGGCGTCAGTCAGGTCGAGGAGGCACCCAAATGGTCCACCTGGTCCCCTTGACAGCTTGGGCTTGAGACAGGGAGAGTGCACGCCACGATTTCGACTACGTGCTGTCAGAGTGTCTACCCCGCGGTAGGAGAGAGGTCGACATGAACGGACAGGAACACATTAGTCGGTGGTGGCGAGTCGTCGGTGGGCTGTTGATGAACCTCGCCCTGGGGACCCTCTACGCCTGGAGCATCTTCGTCGCTCCCCTGGAGAAGGAGTTCGGCTGGAAGCGCGCCGACGTCTCGACGGTCTTCAGCATCGTCGTGCTGGTCTTCGCGGTCACCTTCGTCGTGGCCGGGCGGATCCAGGACAAGAAGGGGCCCTTCTGGGTGTCGGTCATCGGTGGCGTGGCGGTCAGCGTCGGCTTCTTCATGTGCTCCTACACCACGAGCCAGGGCTGGCTCTTCTTCTGGTTCGGCGCGATCGCGGGCCTGGGCAACGGCTTCGGCTACGCGACGCCGATCCCGGTCATGGCCAAGTGGTTCCCCGACAAGCGGGGCACCGCAGTCGGCCTCGCGGTCGCCGGATTCGGTGGCGGATCGGCCATCTTCGGGCCCCTGGGGGCGAACTGGCTCATTCCGACCTACGGGTGGCGTACGGCGTTCCAGGTGCTGGGCGTCATCTTCCTCGTGATGACGATGGCCGCGGCGTTCCTGCTCAAGAACCCGCCGGTGGGCTACAAGCCGGCCGGCTGGGCGCCCGTGGCGTCGGCCAAGTCGGCCGTCACCGGCCACGAGTTCACCCCGAACGAGACCCTGAAGACGCCCACCTTCTACCTCATGTGGATTGCCTACTGCCTCGGCTGCCTGGCGGGCCTCATGGTGATCAGCCAGCTCAT
>DASRTO010000323.1:0-17843 GCA_035655915.1 Anaeromyxobacteraceae bacterium | reverse complement strand
CTGCGGGTATCGGAGCGCAGCGGCCAGCTCCGTTCCCTGCCGTTGCCCGGGATGGAGAGCGGGGAGGGGATCCTCTCCCTCAACGCCACGCCGTGGGCCCGCGTCTTCGTGGAGGGAGAGCGCCTGGGGGACACGCCGCTGGAGGTCCGCATCCGCGCCGGTCGCTACGCGGTGCGGCTGGTCCACCCCACGCTGGGGGCGGTGCAGCGCACGGTCGAGGTGCGGCCCGGGCGCCGCGCCACCTGGTCGCCCACGCTGGGGCGGTAGCAGCGCTGCCGGCGGCGGCCGGGACTGGCCAGCCCCACCAGGGGTAGGGCGGGGGCCGTGCCGCGCCGGAGGGCGCGGTGCGCGCCCGGCATCCCGGTTCCGCCCCCCTGTCCCCGGGATGTGGGACGGGAGGCGTCCTTCCCGGGCCACCCGTTGACGGATTCAATTCAGTGTAATAGCGTGCACGACAAGTTTTCGAAATCGGATTCTGAGTCCTGGATTCTGAAAGGCGACGCGCGAGTGGATTTCCTCTTCCAGCCCGGCGAAGTCGAACGGATCGAGCAGGAGCGGGCCGGAGGCATCACCAGCCGGGAGGTGGTCCGGCTCTTCGAGTCGCGGGGCGCGAGGCTGTCGGAATCGACGTTCCGGAAGTACGTGCAGGTGGGGCTGCTCCCGCGCAGCCGCCGCGTCGGCCGCAAGGGCAAGCACACCGGCTCGACCGGCCTCTACCCGGTCGAGGTGGTGCGGCGCATCAACCTCATCAAGCGGATGATGCTCGAGGGCATGACCATCGACGACATCCGCGGCAGCTTCGTGACCCTGAAGAACCGGCTCGATGACGTCGAGCACGGGTTCGCGGCGCTGCTCCAGGATCTGGGGCGAAAGGCGCGGGAGCATCCGCAGCGGCGGGTGATGGAGTCGGAGCTGGACCGGGCGGAGCGCGAGGTGCGGCAGGCGCTCCGCCGCATCGAGCGGGTGGGCGGGCGCATCGCGACCGTCCCGCCCAGGGCAGGGCTTTCGGGAACCGGGTAGCGGCGCGGCCGCGGCGCGCCCGGTGGGCGGCGTGGGTGGCGAGGAAGGGAGGCGGCGGGATGAGCGAGGCGAAGCGGAACGAGCGGCCGGTGGAGGGCGCGGGGGAGGGTCCGGACGGCAAGCGCGGGCGGCGCCGCTCCAAGACCATGTCGCGCAAGGAGATCGCCCGGGAGCTCCGGCGCCAGCGGGCGCTGGGGATGGTCGACCCCGAGCTGCAGGCGGTCATCGAGGAGATCGAGCGCACCCGGCCGCGCTCGCGGGCCAGCTGCGCCAGCGGCCCGCGGCCGTGCCTGTTCATCTCCTGCAAGCACCACCTGTACCTGGACGTGAACCCTGCCACCGGCTCCATCAAGCTCAACTTCCCCGACAAGGAGATCTGGGAGCTGGAGGAGACCTGTGCCCTCGACGTGGCCGACCGCGGCGGCATCACCCTGGAGGAGGTGGGGGCCATCATGAACCTCACCCGCGAGCGGATCCGGCAGGTGGAGACGCGGGGCCTCCTCAAGCTGCGCGCCATCGCCGAGGACCAGCCCGTCCCGGAAACGCCGCGTGCGCCGGGGGACGACGACCTCGACTGACCGGACCGCTCGTGCCGCTTGAAAGCGCGCGGCGCGGAAGCTAGAAAGGGCACCCCCTTCCGGGAGGTGCCCCCGTGGTCCGCCGCGCCCTCGTCTCGGTCTCCGACAAGACCGGCCTCGTCCCTTTCGCTCGCCGCCTCGCCGCCAAGGGGGTGGAGCTGCTCTCCACCGGCGGCACGCACAAGGCGCTGGCGGAGGCCGGCCTCCGCGTCGTCCCGGTGGGCGAGTGGACCCAGGCGCCGGAGATCCTGGGCGGTCGCGTCAAGACGCTGCACCCGCGCGTCCACGGCGGCATCCTCTACCGGCGCGGCCTGCCAGCCGACGAGGCCGACGTCCGGGCCCGCGACATCCAGCCCATCGACCTGGTGGTGGTGAACCTCTACCCCTTCCGCGAGGCGGTGGCCGCCGGCAAGCCCTTCGCCGAGTGCGTGGAGGAGATCGACATCGGCGGGCCGGCCATGGTGCGCAGCGCCGCCAAGAACTCGGCGCACGTCGGGGTGGTGGTGGACCCGGCCGACTACGACCCGGTGGCGGGCGAGATCGAGGCCAGCGGGGCGCTCTCCGAGGAGACCCGCTTCCACCTCATGAGGAAGGCCTTCGCCCACACCGCGGCCTACGACGCCGCCATCGCCGAGTACCTGACCTCGCGCCAGGGGCCCCGGGGCGAGCCGGCGCGCTTCCCGGGGACGCTGGCGGCCGTCTACGCCAAGGCCCAGGACCTCCGCTACGGGGAGAACCCCCACCAGGCGGGCGCCGTCTACCGCGCCGCCAGGGAGCCGGAGGAGCCGACCGTGGCCTTCGCCGAGGTGCTGCAGGGCAAGGAGCTCTCCTACAACAACCTGCTGGACCTCGAGGCGGCCCTGGCGGCGGTGAAGGAGTTCGACGAGACCGCCTGCGTCATCATCAAGCACAACACCCCCTGCGGCGTGGCGCTGGGAGCCACCGCCGCCGAGGCCTTCGCGCGCGCCCGGGCCTGCGACCCGGTCTCGGCTTTCGGCGGCATCGCGGCGCTGAACCGTCCGGTGGACGCCGCGGCCGCCAAGGAGCTCACCGACCTGTTCCTGGAGTGCGTCATCGCGCCCGGTTACCAGGGGCCGGCGCGGGAGGCCCTGGCCGGGAAGAAGAACCTGAGGCTCCTGGCGGCGCCGCGCCTCGGCCAGCCCCGCGCCGGGTGGCGGCGGCGGCCCGAGGAGGCGCGGGAGATCCGCTCCATCGTCGGCGGCCTGCTGGTGATGGACCGCGACCTCGGGTCGATCCGCCGCGAGGACTGCAAGGTCATGACCCGCCGGGCCCCCACCGAGAAGGAGTGGAAGGACCTGCTCTTCGCCTGGAAGGTGGTGAAGCACGTGAAGTCGAACGCCATCGTCTTCGCCTCGGGCGACCGGACGGTGGCCATCGGGGGAGGCCAGACCAGCCGGGTGGAGTCGGTGAAGACCGCGGCGATGAAGGCCCAGCTTCCGCTGCCGGGGTCGGCGGTGGGCAGCGACGCCTTCTTCCCCTTCAAGGATGGGGTGGAGGAGATCGCCCGCGCCGGCGCCACCGCCGTCATCCAGCCCGGCGGGTCGGTCCGCGACGCCGAGGTCGTGGCCGCCGCCGACGCGGCCGGGATCGCCATGGTGGCGACCGGCATGCGCCACTTCCGGCACTGATGGCCGGCCGGGCCGCGAGCGGGCGGATGGGGGCGGCGATGCTGGCCGCCCTCGCGCTCGCCGCGCAGGGCTGCCGCCGGGCCCAGGGCTCCGCCCCCTCGCCGGCCGGCCCCGACCTGCTGGCCGAGCAGGCAGCCGAGTGGCGGGCCGAGGGGGTGGCCTGCGCCCCGGAGGAGGCCGAAGCGCGGCTGGCCGCCGGCCGGGCCGCCCTGGCGGCCGACCTCCCTGCCCGCACCGCCGCGGCGCGCCGCGCCTGCGCCGAGGCACTCGCCGCCGATCCCGCCCAGGTGGGGGCCCTGGCCTGCTGGGTGACGGCCTTCGCCTGGGAGGCCGGGGACGACCCCGACGCCGGGGACCTGAAGCGCGCCCACCGGCTGCTGGCTTACGCCCTCTCGCGCGCCCAGGGCCGGCCCGACCTGTTGGCGGCGCGGGCGCGCCTGCTGCTCCTCGCGCCCGGCGAGGCCAACGCCCGAGAGGCGCTCGCGGCCGCCCGAAGCGCGGCGGTCATCGCTCCCGACGGGCGGGACGCGCTGCTGTCGCTCGGCGAGGCGCTCCTGGCGTCGGACCCGGTGGCGGCCGCCGGTCGGCTGGAGCGGGCCTGGGAGGCCTGGGGCGACCGGAGGGCGCTGCGCCTGGCGGCGCTGGCCCGCTGGCGCGCCGGCGACGCCCGCGCCGCCCTGGACCGGCTGGACCGGCGGCTGGAGCTCGATCCGGCCCAGCCGGAGGCGCTCGACCTCCAGGTGCAGGCCGAGGTCGGCCTGGACCGGCTGGACGCGGCCCGGGTCACGCTCGGGCGATGGGCTCGTCTCGACCCCGGATCGCCCCGTCCGCTGCTGTGGCAGGCGCGGCTGGAGCTCCAGGTCGGCGCCGACCCGCGGGGCGGTCGGGCCCTCCTGGAGAAGGCGCTGGCGCTTCGCGCCGACGACTTCCTCCGGGCCCGCCTGCTCTCGGAGCGGGCGGCCGGCGAGGCGGCGGCGGGCGACCTGGCGGCGGCCGGCCGGAGCGTGGCCGAGGCCCTGCGGCTCGTGCCGGGCAGCGCCCCGGCCCGCTTCCAGCAGGCGGCGCTGGCCTGGCGCCGCGGTGACGCGGCGGCGCTGCGGGAGGGGACGGGCGTGCTGGGCGATCGGGCCGGAGCGCCGGCGGCGCGCCTCCTCCAGGCGCGGCTCCTGGTGGTCGAGCGGCGCTACGACGAGGCGGTGGAGGCCTACCGGGCTATCGCCGCCGCGGCCGGGCCGGATCTGGAGCTGCTGGCCGAGGCCATGGGCGCCCTGGCCCGGCTGCAGGCCCGGAACATGGCGCTCGACCTGGCCGTCCAGGCCGCGGGGCGCGATCCGGCCGAGCCGCGCCAGCGGCTGCGGCTGCGCGAGTTCTGGGAGGGGCCGCTGGACCTGGCGGAGGGCGCCGACGCCCTGGCCGACCTGGCCCGGCACGAGCCGGCCCACGCCCGCCAGGCGCTGGAGGCGGCGGCCCTGGCGCGGCTGCTGCTCGGGCACACCCGGGCCGCCGAGGCGCTGGCGCGGCGAGCCGCGGCCGAGGGCCCGGACGACGCCCGGCCGTTGGTCCTGCTGGCGCAGGTGGAGCTCGACCGGGGACGCCCGCGCCAGGCGCTCCAAGCGGCCGAGGCGGCCCTGCGCCTCGAGCCCGGGGACGCCGTGGCCCAGGCGGCGCGGGCCCGGGCCCTCCTGGCGCTGGGGCGTGGCGGCGAGGCGCTGGCCGCCTGGCGCCAAGCCCTGGCGGTGAATCCGGCCCTGCCCACCGCCCGCCTGGGCGAGGCCCTGCTGGCGGGGCGGGCCGGGGACCGGGCCGGGGCGCGGGCCCGCCTCGAGGCGCTGTGGCGCGACGACCCGGGGCAGGCGCGCGCCCGGGGAGCGCTCCTCGACCTCCGGCCGTGATATGGAGAGGGCCGCCATGCGAATCCTGGTGGTAGGTTCCGGCGGCCGCGAGCACGCGCTGGCCTGGAAGATCGCCCAGAGCCCGCTCGTCGGGGAGCTGTGGTGCGCGCCCGGCAACCCCGGCATCCAGCGGCTGGCGCGGCCGGCCCCGGTCGAGGCGGGCGACGTGGCGGCCCTGGCCCGGTGGGCCGCTGCCACCCGCGTGGACCTGGTGGTGGTAGGGCCGGAGGCGCCGCTGGTGGCGGGCCTGGCCGACCGCTGCCAGGTCGCCGGGGTCCCGGTCTTCGGGCCGAGCGCCGCCGCCGCCGAGATCGAGGGGTCCAAGGCCTTCGCCAAGGACGTCATGCTCTCGGCCCGCATCCCCACCGCCGCCCACGAGGTCTTCACCGCCGTCGAGCCGGCGCTGGCCTGGGCCAGGGCCCGCCGCGGCCAGGTGGTGGTGAAGGCCGACGGCCTGGCCGCCGGCAAGGGGGTGGTGGTCTGCGGGTCGCTGGAGGAGGCCGAGGCGGCCCTGCAGAGCATCCTCGTCGACCGCGTCCACGGCCCGGCCGGCGCCGCGGTGGTGGTGGAGGAGCGGCTCTCGGGGCCCGAGGCCAGCTGCATCGCCTTCACAGACGGAGAGCGGGTGCGCCCCCTGCCGTCGGCCCAGGACCACAAGCGCATCTTCGACGGCGACCGCGGGCCCAACACCGGCGGCATGGGGGCCTTCTCCCCGTCGCCCCAGGTGACGCCCGAGGTGCAGCGGCTGGTGGAGGAGCGGGTGCTGCTCCCGGCGGTGCGCGAGATGGCGCGGCGCGGCCGCCCCTTCCGCGGGGCGCTCTACGCCGGCCTGATGCTCACCGCGGAGGGGCCCAGGGTCCTGGAGTTCAACGCCCGGCTGGGCGACCCCGAGACCCAGCCCATCCTCCTGCGCATGACGAGCGACATCGTGCCGGTGCTGCTGGGCGCGGCCCGCGGCGACCTGGCCGGCGTGGAGATGGCGTTCGACCGGCGGGCCGCGGTGGGCGTGGTGCTGGCGGCCGAGGGCTACCCCGGCAAGCCCAGGACCGGCGACGCCATCGAGGGAGCCGAGGACGAGCCGCCGGCCGGGGTGCAGGTCTTCCAGGCGGGCACGGCCCGCTCTGCCGACGGCCGCCTGGTCACCGCCGGCGGGCGGGTGCTCACCGCCTGCGCCCTCGGCGAGACCCTCGAGGCCGCGAGCCACCTGGCGTACCAGGCGGCGGCCCGCATCCACTTCCGCGGCTGCCAGTACCGCAGGGACATCGGCCGGCACGGCGCCTGACGCCGCCGGCGTGGAGGAGCGCGCATGAACCCCCGGGTCCTCATCCTCGTGGGCTCCGACTCCGACTGGGAGGTCATGGCCGAGGCGTGGACGGCCCTGGAGGACCTGGGCATCGCCTGCGAGGTCCACGTGTCGTCGGCCCACCGCACGCCGGAGCGGACCGGCCGCCTGGCACGCGAGGCGGCCGGGCGCGGCATCCAGGTGATCGTCTGCGGCGCCGGCGCCGCGGCGCACCTCGCCGGGGTGGTGGCGGCCGAGAGCGAGCTGCCGGTGCTGGGCGTGCCCATGGCCTCGAGCGACCTGCAGGGCCTCGATGCCCTCCTCTCCACCGTCCAGATGCCGGGCGGGGTGCCGGTGGGCACGCTGGCCATCGGCAAGGCCGGCGCCCTCAACGCCGGGCTGCTGGCCGCCCGCATCATCGCCCGCTCGGACCCGGAGGTGGCCGCCCGGGTGCGGGCCCAGCGCGAGCGGATGGCGCGAGAGGTGGAGTCCAAGGACGCCGCGCTCCAGGCCAAGGTGGCCCCGGCCAGGAAGGCGTGAGCGCCCTCGACCGCTACCTGGCCCGGGAGATCCTGCCGCCCTTCGCCGCGGGACTGGTCTTCCTGACGCAGGTGCTGGTGGCCACCCAGCTCCTCGGGCAGGCCGACGTGCTCCTCGGTGCCGGCGTCTCAGGCCTGGACCTGGCCGTGGTGGTGGTGGCGCTGGTGCCCCACTTCCTCGGCTACGTGCTGCCGGTGGCCTTCCTGCTCGGGGGGGTGCTGGGGGTGGGGCGCCTCACCGAGGACCGCGAGCTGGTGGCGCTGGGGGCGGCCGGCATCTCGCCGCTGCGGCTGGTGAAGGTGCCGCTGCTCATCGGGCTGGCGGTGTCGGCGGCGGCCCTGTGGCTCACGCTCGACGTGGAGCCGCGCGGCCTCAAGGCGGCCCGCGCCCGCGTCGACCAGATCGTGAAGAAGAACGTCTCCAACGAGGTGCGCTCCAAGGTCTTCTACGAGGGCATCCCCACCCTGACGCTCTACGCCGAGCACTCGCGGGCCGGACGCTGGCGCCACGTGCTCATCGAGGACCGCTCCGACCCGGGGGCGCCGCTGCTGGCGCTGGCCCAGGCGGGCCGGCTCGATCCCACCGGTCCCGGGGACGCCATGCGCCTTGTGCTGGAGGGCGGCGAGCTGCACCGCGAGGAGCGACACGGCGAGTACCTGGTGGGCGAGTTCGCGCGGGCCACGGTGGCGGTGGGGCTGGGCTCCACCCTGGGCGAGAGGAACCGGCTGGGGGGCTCGGCCTTCGAGCTGACCGCCGGCGAGATCGCCGCCCTGGCGCAGCGCGCCCGCAGCCCGGAGGAGGGACGCCGCTGGCGCAGCTTCCTCTTCCGGCGCCTGGCCGGGCCGGTGGGCATCCTGGCCTTCGCCCTGCTGTGCGTGCCCATCGCGGCGGCGCGGCGCGGCGGCCGGGCCTTCGGCTACGGGGCCACCCTGCTGGCGGTGGTGGTCTACTACGCGGTGATGCGCTTCGGCGAGGGGCTGTCGCAGGGGGGAGCGCTCCCGCCCTGGCTGGGGCCGAACCTGGCCAACGCCGTCTTCGCGCTCGGGGGAGCGCTGGCGTTGTGGGGCATCCACCGCAAGGGGCCGGGGGCGGTACGGTGATGCTGTTCCGGCACGTGGCCGGGCGCGCCCTGGGGGCCTTCCTGGCGGCGCTCCTGGCGGTGGTGGCGCTCTTCCTGGTGGTGGACTTCGCCGAGAACGCCAGCGCCTTCCGCGGACCGGGGTGGGTGGCGGCGGCGGCGGAGCTGTACCTGTGGAAGTCGGCGGTCGTCGTCTGGCAGATGGCGCCCGCGGCCATGCTCCTCGGGGCCTCGGTCACCGCCAGCGGCCTGCGGCGGACCCGGGAGTGGGTGGCGCTGCGGGCGCTGGGCCTCGGCCCCTGGCGGCTGGCGCTGCCGGTCCTGGCGGTGGCGGCGCTCTCGGCCGGCGCCCTGGCGGCCTTCGACGACGCGCTGGTGGTGGGGGCCAGCGCCCGGGTGGACCAGATCATGGCGGTGCGCTTCGGCCGCGCCGGGGCCTGGTACCGCTGGCGCGAGCCCAAGCGCTGGTTCCGGGGGCGTGACGGGCGGCGCCTCTTCCACCTGCAGGCCGGGGCGGGGCGGAGCGCCTTCGAGCGGGTGACGGTGCTGGATCTGGCGGAGGACTTCCGTCTGGCCCGGCGCGTCGACGCCGCCCGCATGCGGCCGGGGCCGGACGGGGCCTGGCTCCTCGAGGACGTTGCGGAGCGGACCTTCGCGCCGGACGGGACCATGACCCTCACATGGGCGGCGCGCAAGCGCTACCGCTTCGACGAGGACCCCGACGCCTTCGCGGTCCAGCCCGGACGGCCGAGCGAGATGCGCCGGGCGGTGCTGGCCGAGCAGACGGCGCTCCGGCGCCGGCTGGGGCTCCCGGTGGCCGAGTTCGAGCTGGAGTGGCAGCGCAAGCTGGCTTGGCCCCTGGCCGGCTTCGCCGCCGCCCTGCTCACGCTGGCGCTGGCCCTGCGCCGCGAGCGGAAGGGGCACCTCACCGCCTCGCTGGTCGAGGTGGTGGCCGTCTCCGCCCTGTTCTGGGCCGCCCAGGGCGTGGGGTGGGCCCTGGGCCTCTCGGGCCGCCTCGATCCCATGCTGGCCGCCTGGGCGCCGGACGGGCTGTTCCTGGCCGCCGGGCTCTTGCTCTTCCGGCGGGTGAGGTGACTGCCGCGCCGGCCTCCCGCCGAGCCGGCCCGAAGGGCCGGCGAGGCCCCGTCCCCCGAACGGTTGCGCTTCTCCGAGCACGCCGCCGCGCCTGGCACGGTCCCGTCCGCCGGCGTACCATGGACCGCGCATGTCCCCCGAGGACCGCATCCGCGAGCTGGCCGCCGGGGGCGACCTCCAGGCGGCGCTCTCCGAGGCGCTGCGCTGGCTCGGCCCCGAGGTGCTCGGCTACCTCACCGCCACCATGAAGTCCGAGGCCGACGCCGCCGAGGTGTTCTCGCAATTCGCCGAGGACCTGTGGCGCGGCTTCCCCGGCTTCCGCTGGGAGTCCTCGCTGCGCACCTGGGCCTATCGCCTCGCCTACCACGCCGCCGCCCGCTTCGCCCGCGACCCCTACCGGCAGCGCGGCCAGCGCTTCGAGACCACCATGGCCTCGCGCATCGCCGACGACGTGCGCCGCAGCTCGATCCTGCGCCAGGACGCGCGCGAGCGACAGCTGGCGGCGCTCCGGGCCGAGCTGGATCCGGACGAGCGGACCCTGCTCATCCTGCGCCTCGACCGGGGGCTCTCCTGGCGGGAGGTGGGCGAGGTGCTGGCCGGGCAGGGCCAGGCGCCCGCCGACGAGGCCGCCCTCCGCCAGCGTTTCCACCGCATCCGGGAGAAGCTGGAGAAGAAGGCGCGCCGGGCCGGCCTCCTCGAGTAGCCCCAGGGCGCGCGCGTTGACACCCCGGCGCGGCGGGGCTACACGGGTGCAGCCATGAACGTGCTCGTCACCGGCGGCTGCGGCTTCATCGGCTCCAACCTTGTCCGCTGGCTGCTGCGGGAGCGGCCCGCCTGGCGGGTGGTGAACCTCGACAAGCTGACCTACGCCGGCAACGCCGAGAGCCTGGCCGACCTCCGGGAGGAGCCGCGCCACCGCTTCGTCAAGGGCGACGTCTGCGACGGGGACCTGGTGCGCCGCCTTTTCGAGGAGGAGCGCTTCGGGGCGGTGATGCACCTCGCCGCCGAGAGCCACGTCGACCGCTCCATCCACACCCCCTCGGTCTTCGTGGAGACCAACGTGGGCGGGACCCAGGTGCTCCTGGAGGCCGCCCGCGCCGCCGGCGGGACCCGCTTCCTCCACGTCTCCACCGACGAGGTCTACGGTTCGCTCGGGCCCACCGGGTTCTTCACCGAGGAGAGCCCGCTGGCGCCCAGCTCCCCCTACTCGGCGTCCAAGGCGGGGAGCGACCTCCTGGCGCTGGCCTACGCCCGCACTTTCGGGGTCCCGGTGCTGGTGACCCGCTGCTCCAACAACTACGGCCCCTACCAGTTCCCGGAGAAGCTCATCCCGCTCATGATCGCCAACGCCCTGCGGGACCAGCCCCTCCCGGTCTACGGCGATGGCCTGAACGTGCGCGACTGGATCCACGTGGAGGACCACTGCGCCGGCCTCTGCGCGGCCCTGGAGCGGGGCCGGCCCGGCGAGGTCTACAACCTGGGCGGGTCGAACGAGCGGGAGAACCTGGACATCGTCCACGGCATCCTCGACCTCCTCGGCAAACCGCGATCGCTGGTGAGGTTCGTCGCCGACCGGCCCGGCCACGACAGGCGCTACGCCATCGACGCGGCGAAGGCGCGGCGTGAGCTGGGCTGGGCGCCCCGCCGTCCGTTCCAGGACGGGCTCCGCGCCACGGTGGCGTGGTACCGGGAGAACCGCGGGTGGTGGGAGCGCATCCTCTCCGGCGAGTACCGCGGCTGGTACGAGCGGAACTACGGGAACCGGGCGTGACGGACGGGGCGCGATGGGCCGGGTGGCCGCGGGGCGCCGCCCCGCCGGGGGCGGCGGCGCCGTGAGGGTGGCGGTCACCGGCGCCAACGGGCTCCTCGGCGCGGAGGCGGTGGCGCTCCTGCGGGGACGGCACGAGGTGCTGGCCCTAGGCCGCGGCCCCTGCCGGCTTCCCCCGGGGGGCTTCGCCTGGGCCGAGGTGGACCTCGGCGACGGCCGATCGGTCCTGGAGGCCCTGCGTGCCTCCGGGGCCCGGGCGGTGCTGCACGCCGGCGCCATGACCGACGTGGACGCCTGCGAGCGCGACCCGGAGCGAGCCTGGGCGGTGAATGTCGGGGGGAGCGAGCAGGTGGCGCGCGCCTGCCGGGCCCTCCCGGCCCGCCTGGTGGCCATCTCCACCGACTACGTCTTCGACGGCGAGCGCGGACCCTACGGGGAGGACGACCTCCCCAACCCGCGCGGCGTCTACGCGCGCACCAAGCGGGCCGGCGAGGAGGCGGCGCTGCTGCTCGCGCCCGACCGGGCGGTGGCCCGCGTGGCGGTGGTCTACAGCGGCCGCCCGGGCGCCAAGGCCACCTTCGCCACCCAGATCGTGGAGAAGCTCTCGCGGGGCGAGCCGGTGAAGGCTTTCTCCGACCAGCGGGTCTCGCCCACCCTGGCCGGCAACGCCGCCGAGATGACGCTTGAGCTCTTGCTGGAGACCGACTACCAGGGCGTGCTCCACGCCTCGGGGGCCACGGTCCTCGACCGGGTGGAGTTCGCGCAGCGGGTGGCCCGGCGCTTCGGCCTCCAGGGGGAGATCGTCCCGGTGCGCACCGCCGAGGTGAAGCTGCCCGCGCCGCGGCCGCTGCGAGGCGGGCTGCGGGTGGACCGCGCCCGCCGGCTCCTCAAGGCCCGGCCGCTTCCCATCGAGGCGCAGCTGGACCGGTTCTTCGAGGAGTGGTCGCGCCGGGCGGGGTAGGGGATGGGGGCGCTCCACACGCGGGACCTGGAGCGCGCCGCCGCGGTGCTGCGCCGCGGCGGCCTGGTGGTCTACCCCACCGAGACCTTCTACGGGCTGGGGGCGCTCCTGGCCTCGACGGAGGCGGTGGCCCGGCTGGCGGCGGCCAAGCTCCGCCCCGAGGGGAGGCCGCTGCCGCTGGTGGCCGCCGACCTCGCCATGGCCCGGGCGGTGGCGGCCGGCTTCCCGCCCCCGGCCGAGCGCCTGGCGGCGCGCTTCTGGCCCGGGCCCCTCACCCTGGTGCTCCTGGCGGCGCCGGGCCTTCCCCCGGAGGTGGCGGGCGACGGCACGGTGGGGGTGCGCGTTCCCGGGAGCGCCCTGGCGCGCGAGCTGTCGCGCCTCGCGGGCGGTCCGCTCACCTCGACCAGCGCCAACCTCTCCGGCGGCCCGCCGGTGACCCGGCCCGCCGACCTCGACCCGGGGCTGCTCTCGTGGGTGGACGCGGTCCTCGACGGCGGGGAGGTGCCGGGCGGCCTCCCCAGCACGGTGGTGGCCCTCGAGCCGACCGGGCCGCGGCTGCTGCGGGCCGGCGCCGTCTCCTGGGAAGCGGTCCGGGCCGTCGCCGGAGGGTGAGCGCCCCGCGGGGCCGCTTGCCGCGGTGCGGCGGGTGATCTACGGTCGCTGGCCCCGCAATGCCCGCCATCGCGCCTTTCTGCGGCATCCGCTATCCGGTCCGAGGCTCGGCCCTCTCGGCGCTGCTGTCGCCACCCTACGACGTGGTCACCCCCGAGGCGCAGTCGGTGCTGGCGGCCATGAGCCCCCACAACGCGGTGCACCTCATCCTGGATCCGCCCCGCCCAGGGGACGGCCCGGGCGACAACCGCTACCTCCGTGCGGCCAACCGCTTCGCCGGCTGGCTCGCCGACGGGACGCTGCGGCGCGATCCCAGGCCGGCGCTCTACCCGCTGGAGCAGGCCTTCGTGGCCAGCGGCCGCCAGTACGTGCGGCGAGGCCTCCTGGGGGCGGTCCGGCTGCACGACTTCCGGGATGGGGTGGTGCTGCCGCACGAGGGGACCCTGGCGGCTCCCAAGGCCGACCGGCTGGAGCTCCTGAAGACGGTCCGGGCCAACCTCTCCCCGGTCTTCGGCCTCTACCAGGACGAGCGCAACCACACCCAGGCGGCGCTGGCGGCCGCCTTCTCGGCCGAGCCGGTGGGCGAGGCCGACACCGCCGACGGGGTGCACCACCGGCTGTGGCGGGTGGACGACCCGGTGGCGGTGGCCTCGGTGCAGCGCCTTCTCTCGGACCGGCGGGTCCTCATCGCCGACGGCCACCACCGCTTCGCGGCGGCCCTGGGCTACCGCGACCTGGTGGACGCCGCCGCCCCGGGCCTGCCGCCCGACGCCGGCCACCGCTGGGTGCTCATGTTCCTCTGTTCGGCCAGCGACCCGGGTCTCCTCATCTTCCCCACCCACCGGGCGGTCTCCGGCCTGCGCGACCTCCGCGCCGCCGACCTGGCCTCGCGCCTGGAGCGCGCCTTCCGGGTGGAAACCATCGCCGAGGACGTGCGCCGCACCTCCGGGCGCGCCTGGGCCATCTCGCGGCTGGCGGAGCACCTGGGCAAGTCAACCGCCTTCCTCATGGTGACGGCGGAGGACCAGAAGGCCCGCCTGCTCACGCTGCGGGACGACGCCGACCTCGGCTCCCTCTCCCTCCCGCGCAACGAGACCCTGCGCGCCCTGGACGTGACCCTGCTGCACGCCGCGGTGCTGCAGGGGGTGCTGGGCCTCTCGCCCGCCTCGCAGGAGCGGCAGGAGAACCTCACATACCTCCGCGACGCCGGCGAGGTGGTGAGCCGGACGCTGGCCGGCGACTTCCAGGTGGCGTTCCTCCTCAACCCCACACCGCTGTGGCAGGTGCAGGCGGTGGCCGAGTCGGGCGAGGTGATGCCGCAGAAGAGCACCTGGTTCCACCCCAAGGTGCCGGCCGGGCTGGTGTTCCGGGAGGTCGACCCGCGCGGCGGGCCGTGACCGGCGGCGCCGGTCTGGGTCGGTTCCGAATCCCTGGCATTCCGATCGCTTCTGTAGGGCGGGCCCTCGTGGCCCGCCGGCGCCAACGCCGTCGGATCCATGCGTGCGGGCATGGCCATCAGTCCAGGTAGCGCCAGGTCCGCGCGCCGTCCAGCCGCCGGATGCGCACCTCGCCCAGCGCCTCGGGCTCGAAGAGGCGCGCGTTCACGCCCATGCGGCCCGAGGCGGTCCGCCGGGCGAGCTCCCAGTGGGTCACGCAGCCGCAGCGGGCGCAGCGCACGAACCGGAGGCGGCGGCTGCCCCATCGATACCCGGCGGTGGCGCCGGGCGCGTGCTCGACGCGCACCGCCGCGGCCCGGTAGTAGGCCCACAGCGCGCCGTAGCGGCGGCAGATGGAGCAGTTGCAGGCGGTGAGCGTGCGGGGACGCCGGGGCAGCACCAGGCGGACCGCGCCGCAGTGGCAGGTGCCGGCGAGTACGGGCCGTTTCAAGGGGAGCCTCGGGGCCTGGCGGCCGCGCCGGCCAGGAGGGGTTCCAGGGCCCGGTCGAACGCCTCCGGGTCGTCCATCATGAGCCAGTGCGAGACCCCGGCGATGGTGGTGCGCGAGGCGCCGGGCACCACCCGGGAGGCCATGATGGGGTGCTCGGCGCCCTGGGCCTCGACGGCCAGCACCGGGCCGCGGTAGCCGGCCAGCCGGTCGCCGACGCGGAACTCGAACATGTCGCGGCGCAGCGGGGCGAAGGCGGCGCCGTCCATGCGGGCCACCGAGGCCAGGATGCGCTCCCGCGTGCCGGGGCGCGCCGCGGCGCCGAGCATCTCCGAGAAAGCCCGCTGCCGGGCGGCCGGGTCCGGGCCGAAGGCCTCGTCCTTGCGGACCTGCTCCTCGATCGCCTCCCGCGGGACGGCGTGGAAGTCGCCCACCGCGTCGGCGTAGACCAGGCCGGCAACCGCCTCCGGGTGGGCCCCGGCCCATTCCGTGACCACCGTGCCGGAGAGGCTGTGGCCGACCAGCACCAGGCGGTGAATACCGAGGGCCTGGATCACCGCGCCAAGGTCGGCGGCCAGCGCCTGGATGGTGTAGACGCCGTCGCGGGCCGGATCGGACCCCCCGTGGCCGCGCTGGTCGTAGGCCACGGCGCGGCGGCCGGGGCGGAGGTGGTCCAACTGGGCCCGCCAGGCCTCCAGGTCGGAGCCGAGGCCGTGCAGGAAGACCACCGCCGGCTCGCCTGTGCCGCCGTCCGAGACCCGGAGCCGCCCGGAGCCGCCCTCCACGGTCAGGATGCGCTCCGCCGGCGCCTGCGGCGGCGGGCGGGAGCCCGCGCAGGCGGCGAGCGCCACCAGGGCGAGCGGCAGGGCGACGGGCGAGAGGTCGAGGGTGGGCGTCATGGCGGCTCCCGGGGGCTGGTGGCCCGAGTTCCTACCCGGTCGGGCGTCCCGGGTCCACCGCGGCGACCTACCCTGCGCCTCGTGCCGGGCCTGGCGCCGCGGCGCGAGCGCCTTCACGCGGGCGGAGCGCCGGCGGGCAACCGCCCCGAAGGAGTGGCCTTCTCGCCGCGCCGCGGCCCTTTCGCGCCCGCCGCGATTGCGTTAGAAACCCGGCCATGCCATTCCCCCAGGACCGCCCCCGCCGCCTGCGCCGCAGCGAGGCGCTGCGGGCGCTGGTGCGCGAGACCGTGCTCTCCCCCGGCGACCTCGTCTGGCCGCTCTTCGTGGTCCCCGGGCAGAGGGTGCGCAACCCGGTGAAGTCGATGCCGGGCGTGTTCCAGCTCTCGGTGGACGAGCTGGTGGCCGAGGCCCAGTCGGGCTGGGACGCCGGGGTCCGGGCGGTGATCCTCTTCGGCATCCCCGAGCACAAGGACGCGCAGGGCAGCGGCGCCTGGGACGAGCAGGGGCCGGTGTGCCGCGCGGTCCGGGCGCTCAAGGAGAAGCTCCCGGGCGTGGTGGTGATGACCGACGTGTGCATGTGCGAGTACACCGACCACGGGCACTGCGGCGTCCTCAAACCGCAGAAGGCCGGCGGGCCGGGCCAGGACCTCACCGTCGACAACGACCTGACGCTGCCGCTCCTCGCCAAGGAGGCGGTGGCCCACGCCCGGGCCGGCGCGGACGTGGTGGCCCCCTCGGACATGATGGACGGGCGCGTGGCCGCCATCCGCAAGGGGCTCGACGAGGCGGGGCTCTCCGACGTGCCCATCCTCTCCTACGCCGCCAAGTTCGCCGGCGCGTTCTACGGCCCCTTCCGCGACGCCGCCGACAGCGCGCCGCGCGAGGGGCCGGGGGTCCCCAAGGACCGCAAGGGCTATCAGATGGATCCGGGCAATGCCCGCGAGGCGCTGCGCGAGGTGGCGCTCGACCTGGCCGAGGGGGCCGACCTGGTGATGGTGAAGCCGGCGGTGCCCTACCTGGACATCGTCAGGCTGGTGCGCGACCGCTTCGAGGTGCCGGTGGCGGCCTACCACGTGTCTGGCGAGTACGCGATGATCAAGGCCGCCGGCCAGGCCGGGTGGATCGACGAGCCGCGGGTGGTGCTGGAGACGCTCCAGTGCATCCGCCGCGCCGGGGCCGACCTGGTGCTCACCTACTACGCCCGCGACGCGGCCCGCCTCCTCACCGGGAGCCGGCGTTGACCGAGCGCCCGGAGATCACCTACAAGGTGGTCGAGGTCGCGCCGGTGACCGAGGAGTCGCTCCAGGCGGCGTTGAACGAGCGCACGGCGGGGGGCTGGAGCTTCGAGTCCCTCCACTTCGTGATGCGCGAGGGATCGCATCGCCCCGCCATGGCCTACCTGTTCTTCACGCGGGGACCTGTTCCGTCGCGGCGAGCAGAGGGCCAGCCGGAGGAGGCTGGCCCGCAGCGAGCGGAGGAGGAGGCGGGCTCTGCCCGCCGACGGGCGGAGGCGAAGCCGGAGCAATCCGAGGCCCCGGGGGGGACGAAGGCCCCCCCGGTATGGTGATGCGCGAGGCCCGGCGGGAGGGGTCGCCGTACCCCAAGGCGGACCTGACGCTGCGTGGCCTGGCGCGGCTGGTGGACTTCGCGCTGGCCTTCGCCGTCACCCAGGCCGCCCACGAGGTGGGGCCCATCCTGGGGGTGCTCTACCTGCTACTGGCCGACGGCTTCATGCACGGGCAGTCGGTCGGCAAGCGCCTCTTCGGCGTGCGCTCCATGGTGCTGCCGCGGCGCGTGCCGGCCGGCTACCGCGAGTCGATGCTGCGCAATGCCCCCTTCGCCCTGGTGGCGCTCTTCTCGGTGGTGCCCATCGCCTGGCTCCTGGTCCTCCTGGTGGGCCTCCCCATCGTGGCCTTCGAGGGCTGGATGGCCTGGAGCGACCGGCTCGGCGTCCGCATCGGGGACATCTTCGCCGACACCCAGGTGGTGGACGCCAAGGTGGTGGCCAAGATCGAGGTGGTGGCCCACCCGCTCCACCCGGTCGCGCCGGCCCCGCCCAGCCAGCGCGTCCGCGAGGCCCCCGCGGCCGGCGCCGCGCGCGGCGCGGCCTGACCCGCGATGCGGATCGCGCTCACCCACAACCTGCGCCTCTCCGACGCCGAGGAGGAGGCCGAGTTCGACACCCCCGAGACGGTGGAGGCCCTGGCCGGCGCCATCGAGCGGCTGGGCCACCGGGTGGAGCGCATCGAGGTCTCGGGCCCGGCCTCGCGGACGGTGGCCCGCCTGGAGGCCTTCGGCCCGGACCTGATCTTCAACACCGCCGAGGGGCGGCGCGGCCGCTTCCGCGAGGCCTTCTTCCCGGCCCTCTTCGACGAGCTGGGCATGCCCTACACCGGCTCGGACGCCTACGCGCTTTCGCTCTCGCTGGACAAGCAGCTCACCAAGCTGGTGCTGGCCCAGCACGGGGTGCCGACGCCCCGCTGGCAGTTCCTGGAAGGGCCGCGCCAGCTCAAGCCCACCGCCCTGCGCCTGCCGGTCATCGTCAAGCCCAACTTCGAGGGCTCCTCCAAGGGCATCACCCAGGA
>DASRTO010000322.1:0-5794 GCA_035655915.1 Anaeromyxobacteraceae bacterium | reverse complement strand
CCACCCTCTGCTGGACCTCGGGCAGGAGCTGGAAGGCCGACCGCTTGCGCGCGGTCCACGGCTCGAAGACCACCCCCCAGAAGCCGCCGGTCGGGAAGGTCGCCTGGAAGGTGAACTGCGACTCGGGGATCGACATCACGGTCCGGTTCACCTCGCGGGTGAACGGCAGGAGCTGGTCCAGGGTCGAGTTGGCGGGCGAGTTGACGATGCCGAAGAGGTAGCCCTGGTCCTCGGTGGGGGCCAGCTCTTTGGGCACCTGCGTGAACATGGCCAGCCCGAGCACGCTCACCGCGATCCAGGCCACGTAGGTCCAGCGGCGCGACTGCAGCGAGCTCTCCAGCCGCCGGCCGTAGGCGGCCCGGAGCCGGTCGAAGCCGCGGTTGATGCGCCCGGTGAGCCCCCGCCCCTCCGCGCCGCCGCGGAGCAGCGCCGCCGACATCACCGGCGAGAGCGTCAGCGCCACCACCCCCGAGATGGCCACCGCGCCGGCCAGGGTGAGCGCGAACTCCCGGAACAGCGAGCCGGTGAGCCCGCCCTGGAAAGCGATGGGCGTGTACACCGCCGCCAGCGTGATGGTCATGGCGATGATGGGGCCGACCAGTTCGCGCGCCCCCTGGAGCGCCGCCTCCAGCGGCGTCTTTCCCTCGCGGATGTGGCGCTCGACGTTCTCCACCACCACGATGGCGTCGTCCACCACCAGCCCCACCGAGAGCACGATGGCGAGCAGCGTGAGCAGGTTCACGGTGAAGCCGAAGACCTGCATGAGGAACACCGCGCCCACCAGGGACACCGGGATGGCCACCACCGGCACCAGCACCGAGCGCAGCGAGCCGAGGAAGAGGAAGATCACCACCACCACGATGAGGAGCGTGTCGCGGAGGGTGCGCACCACCTCGTCGATGGCGTTGCGGATGTAGGTGGTGGCGTCGAAGGCCACTCCCGCCTTGAGCTGCTCGGGGAGCTCCTTCTGCAACGCGTCCATCTCGGCGCGGATCCGCTTGATGACGTCGAGCGCGTTGGCGTTGGGGAGGGCCCACACCCCGATGAAGACCGCGGTCTGGCCGCTGAAGTTCACGGCGGTGTCGTAGTCCTCGGCGCCCAGCACCACGTCGGCCACGTCGCCCAGGCGCACCATGGCGCCGTCCCGCTCCCGGATCACCAGCTGCTGGAACTCCTTCACCGACCGCAGGTCGGTGTTGGCGGTGAGGTTCACCTGGACCAGCGAGCCCTTGGTCTGGCCCACCGCCGCCAGGTAGTTGTTGGCGGCCAGGGCCTGGCGCAGCTGCGCCGGGCTGACGTTCAGGGCCGCCATGCGGTCTGGCTTGAGCCAGATGCGCATGGCGAAGGTGCGGGCCCCCAGGATGTCGGCGCGCTGCACCCCCTCCACGGCCGAGAGCCGCGGCTGGACCACCCGGCTCAGGTAGTCGGTGATCTCGTTCTGCTTCAGGAACTCGGAGGAGAAGGAGAGGTAGGCCGAGGCGAACTGGCTGTCGGCCGACTCGACGTTGAGGATGGGGATCTCCGCCTCGGGCGGCAGGTCGCGGCGGACCTGGTCGACCTTGGAGCCGATCTCGGCCAGGGCCCGGGTGGCGTCGTAGTTGAGCCGCAGCCGTGCCCGGATGATGGAGACGCCCTGCTTGCTCTCGGACTCGAGGTAGTCGACGCCGTCCGCGGAGGCGATGACGCGCTCCAGCGGCGTGGTGATGAAGCCGCGCACCAGGTCGGCGTTCGCCCCCACGTAGGCGGTGGTGACGGTGACGGCGGCGTTCTCGCTGCGGGGGTACTGGCGGACGTTGAGCGAGCGGATGGCCTGCAGCCCGGCGATCACGATCACCAGGTTGACGACGACGGCGATGACCGGGCGCCGGATGAAGAGGTCGGTGAATCGCATGGCCGGCCCCTCACCGGTCGGCGGGCCTGGGGGCGACCTCGACGTCGGGGGCCAGCGCGTTGTTCACGGCCACGGCGGTGCCGTTGCGGAGCTTGAAGGCGCCGGCGCTCACCACGGTGTCCCCGGCGGAGAGGCCGGTCAGCACCTCGACGAGGTCGCCGCGCCGCTCGCCGAGCCTCACCGAGCGCTGGCGGGCCACCTCGGTCCTGGCGGTCCCCTCGCCCTGCGGCTCCAGGACGAAGACCGAGTCCCCGTAGGGCGCGAACATCACCGCGGTGGCCGGCACCACCACGGCCCGGCGCTGCTCCGAGGAGACCACCTCCACGTTGGCGAACATCCCCGGCCGCAGCCGCCCGTCGCCATTCTCGAAGGTGGCGCGCACCCGCACGTTGCGGGTGGCCACGTCCACCTCGGGGTTGATGGTGGTGAGCTCCCCCTCCCAGGTCGAGCTCGGGAAGATGTCCACGCGCATCCGGACGTGCTGGCCCAGCCGCAGCTGCGACAGGGACTGCTGCGGCAGCCAGAACTCGGCGTGAATGGGGCTCACCGACTGCAGCGAGGCGATGGGGCTGCCCGGCGAGAGCACCTGGCCCAGCTCCACCTGGCGGATGGCGATGCGCCCGTCGAAGGGGGCGCGGATGGTCTTCTTGGCGATGGTGGCCTGGAGGGTGGCCACCGCCGCGTCGGCCTGCTTGGCCCGGGCTTCGGCGGCGTCGAGGTCTGCCTGGGCGTTGGAGCCGGCCTGGCGCAGGGCCCGGGCCCGGTCCAGGCTGAGGTGGGCCAGGGAGGCCTCGGCGGAGGCGGCCGCCAGCTGCGCCTCCTCGGCCGAGGTGTCGAGCTTCAGGAGCAGCGCCCCCTTGCGGACGGAGGTCCCCGACTCGAACCCGATCTCGCGCACCGTGCCGGGGAGCTCGGTGCTCAGGGTGACGCCCCGCACCGCCACCAGCGTGGCCACCGCCGCCCGGGTGGCGGCCCAGTCGACCACCTCCACCTTCGCCGTGGCCACCGTCTCGGGCGGGGGAACGAACGACTTCCCGGCCTTGATCATCGAGCCGATCTGGGCGGCCTTCACCCCGCCCAGCAACCCCGCCACCACCAGCAAGCCGACGGCGATTCCCATCCAGAGCCTGGTCTTGGTCTTCATGCGCGTCGCGCCCGACCCCCCGGTGGGCCCTGGGCACGTCCACCACACCTAGTGGGACGGACCCAGGTCCGCCCGCGAAATCATCGGTCTCGCACGGGGCGCGGGCCCGGCGAGGTCAAGGCGGCCCGAGCACCGACAGCATGGCCCTGGCGAAGGCGGGGAGGTCCGCCGGGACGCGCGCCGAGACGAGGTGGCCGTCCACCACCGCCGGCGCGTCCACCCACTCCGCGCCGGCGTTCACCAGGTCGTCGCGGATGCCGATGGTGGAGGTGAGGCGGCGGCCGCGCACGATGCCGGCGGAGATGAGCACCCAGGGGCCGTGGCAGATGGTGGCCACCATCCGGCCGGCGGCGTGCATCTCGCGGACGCGCTCCAGCACCGTCCGGTCGCGGCGCAGCTTGTCCGGCGCCCAGCCGCCGGGCGCGACGATCCCGGCCAGCCCGGCGGCCGGGAAGTCCGCCACCTTCCCGTCCACGTCGCAGGGGTAGCCGTGCTTGCCCTGGTAGCGCCGCTCGCCCACGCCGGCCAGTCGCACCGCGAAGCCGGCCTCCTCCAGGCGCAGCTTCGGGTACCAGACCTCCAGGTCCTCGTACTCGGGGCCGACCAGCACCAGGACGGTTCGCGGCGAGGCCATGGCGCCTCCTTCCGCCCGGGAAGCTAGGAGGAGCGGGGCCGCGGCGAAACACCCCGCCGGGCCGCGCCTCGTCCCCGGCGGGTGCCGTGCCGGCTGGGGGTGGATCGACGGCGCCCGGCGGTCTAGAGTCCGGCCGGTGGCCAACCGGGGTTCCATTCACCAAACGTGCGCCAGCGCCGCACGCCGACGGAGACCAGCGCCATGATCCGCAAGGACGTTCTGGAGAAGTTCCCCGAGCTCTTCGGGAAGAGGAAGGTGAGCGGCCGCGACGTCGACGTCGAGGAGGCCATCGCCACCTTGACCCGCGAGGTGGAGCCCGAGATCGCCGCCGCCCTCACGGCCCGCCGGGCCCTGCTCCAGTCGCCGGCGGCGGTCCGCGAGAAGTACGCCTGGCCGAGGTGGGAGGAGACGTTCGAGGATCCGGCGGGGGGCAAGCCGTGGACCTGGCGCCAGATCGTGCAGGGCATGATCGACAACTTCCTCGGCCGCGACACGCCGTGGCGCTGGCGCCTCAACGACCAGGTCCCCATCCCCGAGCACGTCCACCCGTCCCGCAACCCGGGGCTCGAGCTCACCGGGCCGTGGCACCCCATGGACATGGCCTTCAACGCGCTGAACAGCGACGCGGCCATGAACATGCCGGACTTCGAGGACGCCTCGCCGCCCCACTTCCGTCCCGAGGGCGCGCCCGCCGGCGAGCCGGTCGGCGTCTTCGCTGCCATGCAGAATGCCAGGGAGATCCACGAGGGGCGCTGGGCCGACCGGCCCTACGAGGTGGTCAAGAAGGGGAAGAAGCGCGAGTACCGCATCTCGCGGCCGCCGGCGCGGTGGCCGACGCGGCTGGCGAGGCCGCCCAGCATCCACCTGCGCTACGACCACGTGACCGTGGACGGGAAGCCGGCGCCGGGCCTGGTGGTGATGGCCACCCTGTGGGCCATGAACAACCTCGACGCCCTGACGGCCGCCGGGAGCGGCGTCTACTACTACCTGCCCAAGATCCAGACGCCGCGCGAGGCCCTCATCGTGGAGAAGGTCCTGTCGCGCCTGGAGGGGATGGTGGGCGTCCCGGCCGGCACCTTCAAGGCCAAGATTCTCTACGAGGAGGGCAACGCCGGGCGGCAGCTGCCGGCCATCATCTGGGTCCTGCGCCGCCGGCTGCTCGGCACCAACGTCGGGCGCTGGGACTACCTCGGCAGCCTCATCGAGATGTTCAAGGACGATCCCCGGGGGATCTTCCCCGACCCGCAGTCGGTGGGGATGGCCACCCCGGGGATGATCGCCTACCAGCGCTACAACGCGCTGCTCATGCTCATGGCCGGCATGAAGGGCGGGGAGCTCCAGAACGCCGCCCCCATCGGAGGGATGGCGGCGGTGATGATCTACCAGCAGAGCGACCCCTACGGGCGGGCCCGCTACAACCCAGTGTCGATGCGCGCCGTCGCCATGGACAAGCTGCGCGAGCGGCTCCTGGGCCTCATGTTCGTGCCGGAGGCGCCGCTCGCCGCCGGGCAGCGCCCCACCCTGGCCGAGATCCTGGCCGGGCGCGTCAAGGGCCGGCTCTACGACGCCTACCGTCAGAGCTGGGTGGCCAGCCCGGAGCCGGAGTACGTGGCGGCGGGCAACCGGCCGCTGCAGGCGCGGCTGGACGATCTGCAGGCGATGGTGGACGCCCCGCTGGCCGAGGTGGACGTGAAGGGGAAGCCGGTGCCCACCGCGAAGAGCGGCCTCACCGGGGCGGAGCGGGAGATGCTGCGGTCCCGCGACCTCCTCGACGCCCAGGGGCGGATCACGCCCGCGGTGGTGACCCGCGAGTCGGTGGACGCGCCGGAGAAGCTCCTCACCCCGGAGCGGTGGGACGCCCTCTACGGCGTGCCCAAAGGGGAGGTCACCATCGAGCACGTGCAGCACTCCTTCTACATGGCGGCCAACTACGGCTACCAGATCCTGAACGGCAACTTCGCCGCCGCCATCGACGACTACGAGCTGAAGCAGCGGTTCATGAACGATCTCGCCACCTACCGCATCTACGTGGGCTGGCTCTGGTCGCTGGTCCGCCACCAGGCGGCCATCACCCGCGACGGGGCGCTGCAGCGGCAGGTGCTGACCGAGGACGGGGTGGTGCTGG
>DASRTO010000321.1:0-3104 GCA_035655915.1 Anaeromyxobacteraceae bacterium | reverse complement strand
GGGGTAGGCGGTGCCGATCCCCATCTTGATGAGCTCGGCGGTGCGCTCGCCGATGAGCAGGTTGTACTTGCGCTTGATGTGCTGGATGATCGCCTCGTCCATCTTGTCGCCGGCGACGCGCACCGAGCGGCTGTAGACGATTCCGCCCAGCGAGATGACCGCCACGTCGCAGGTGCCGCCGCCGATGTCGACGATCATGTTGCCGGAGGGCTCGGTGATGGGGAGCCCTGCCCCGATGGCCGCGGCCATGGGCTGCTCGATGAGGTAGACCTCGCGCGCGCCGGCGCTCTCGGCGGCCTCTCGCACCGCGCGTTTCTCCACCTCGGTGATGCCCGAGGGGGTGCCGATGATGATGCGGGGACGGGCGAAGGTCTTCCGGTTGTGTGCGCTCTGGATGAAGTAGCGCAGCATGGCGGCGGTGATCTCGAAGTCGGCGATGACGCCGTCCTTCATGGGCCGGATGGCGACGATGTTGCCCGGGGTGCGCCCGAGCATCTCCTTCGCCTCCTTGCCGACGGCCAGCACCTTGCGGCCGCCCCGCGCCTCCTGCTGTACCGCCACCACCGAGGGCTCGTTGGAGACGATGCCCATGCCGCGGATGTAGATGAGGGTGTTGGCCGTGCCGAGGTCGATCGCCAGGTCGCGCGAGAGCGCGTTGTGCAGGAAGTCGAGGAACGCCACGGCGCCGGGACTATAGCAGCATCCGATTCAAAGACAATCTGCTCTCCCGAGCGATTCTCGCAGGTTGGCGCGGCCTTCCGCGGTGGGGGGAGGAGCCACCCGTGCCCACCTCGTCCGGCGTTCCCGGGGCTTTGGCCCCCGCCTGGGATCGCGGTACGCTCTCAGTGCTCCCGATGTCGGATCCCGCCGTCGCCCACCGACAGGAACCGTGCGCCAAGTGCGGCTACCTGGCCGACCCATCGGCCGGCCACGTCAACTTCTGCCCCAAGTGCGGCTCCGATCTGCGAGTCGGCGACGACGACGATCGCACCCTCACCCACTCGCTGGTGGGCCAGGTCATCGCCGACCGCTACCGCCTCATCGCCCTGCTGGGCGAGGGGGGCATGGGCGCGGTCTACAAGGCGGAGCACATCCGCATGGGCAAGGCCCTGGCGGTGAAGGTGCTGCGCGGCGCCTTCGCCGGCGAGGCCGGGGCGGTGGCCCGCTTCCGCGCCGAGGCCCAGATCGTCTCCCGCCTGTCCCACCCGCACACCATCGCGGTCTTCGACTTCGGCGAGATGGGCGGCGGCGACGGGGGCTTCTACCTGGCCATGGAGTACGTCCCGGGCAAGGACCTGGCCACGGTGCTCCGGGAACAGCGCCAGCTCCCCGAGTCCCGCGCCATCCCCATCGGCTCCCAGCTCCTCGGGTCGCTGGCCGAGGCGCACGACGCCGGGATCGTCCACCGCGACGTCAAGCCCGGTAACGTCATGCTCATGGAGACCCGCCAGGGGGGGGACTTCGTGAAGGTGCTCGACTTCGGCATCGCCAAGCTGCGCGACCAGGCCGGCCCCTCCACCAGCGAGACCAGCGTGGGCGCCATCGTCGGCACCCCCAACTACCTCTCTCCGGAGCAGGCCCGCGGCGAGGTCCTGGACGCCCGCAGCGACCTCTACTCGGTGGGGGCGGTCCTCTACGAGCTGGTGGCGGGCCGCCCGCCCTTCGTGGCCCCCAGCGCGGTGGCGGTGGTCTCGGCCCACCTCACCGAGCGGCCGCGGCCGCTCGCCCAGGAGGCGCCCGGCGTCTCGCCCGCCTTCGCCGCCGTGATCCACAAGGCTCTGGAGAAGCGGCCCCAGGACCGGTTCCAGTCGGCCGACGAGATGCGGGCGGCGCTGCTCGGCGTGGGCGACCTCGTCCCGCGGGTCACCCCGGTCACCGGCACCGCCATCCCCGACGTCACCGGCGACCTGGCCATCGCCAGCCGCAAGGACTTCGCCGACTTCGAGCGCCAGATCGAGGCGCTGAAGCGCAGCCGCGTGGCGGCGCCGGCGGCGGTGGCCGCCGCCATCCTGCTCACGGCGCTCCTCGCCTGGCGCTGGGCGGACGTCTACGCCTTCCTGCGCGAGCGCTCCCCAGGCCTGGCCGAGGCGCTGCCGGCCGCCTTCCGGCCCGCCGACCTCTACGACGGCACCGAGCACGAGCCCAACGACACCCCGGCGCAGGCCAACCCCCTCCCCATTCCCCCCGGCCCCGACGGGCGGCGCGGTGGCGGGGTGGCCGCCATGCGCGGCCACATCGGCGTCAAGCTCTCCGACGCCACCGGAGACGTGGACGTCTTCCGCATCGAGGTCCCGGCGGTGGACCGTCCCCGCGTGCTCCGGGCCGAGTGGAGCGGCGAGCGGGAGGGGGAGGGCATCCGCGGCCTGGACGTGGCCCTCACCCTGAACCGCGACCGCGGCGGCGAGGGGCGGCGCTCGGCTCCGCTGGTGGCCAGCGTCGACCGGGCCGGTCCGGGCCGCCCCGAGGAGCTGGCGGCCGGGGTGGCCCCGGGCGTCTACTACCTGGCGGTGCGGGAGAAGCACCCCGAGGACTCCCCGCCGGTGGAGAAGCCCGGCGACTGGTACCAGCTCAAGGTGTGGCTGTCCGAGCCGCAGCCTGGCGAGGAGGTGGAGCCCGACGACGCCCCCGACCCGGTCACGCACCGCGAGCGGCGCTACCCGGAGTGGAAGGCGGTGGGCGAGCGCAACCCCCTGGGCGAGGGGAAGGCCATCCACGGCACCACCTCGCCCGAGGATCCGGACACCTACTCCATCGCCCCTCGCGGCGCCGCCGACACCCCCGAGCTCCTGGCGCTGGTGCCGGAGGCGCGGCTCTCGCTGGCGGCGCAGCTGTGGGTGCCCGACGAGGTGGACCTGGCTCCCCCCAAGCCCAGGGACCGGGTGCGCTTCGAGAAGGCCGGGGAGGGCGCGCCCGGCCAGGTGCTGTTCGTCCGGCTCCCGCCGGCGCCGCGGCACGACGCGGCGTGGCTGGCGCAGGTGCGGGCCCACTCCGGGGAGGGGCGCTACGCGGCGGTGGCGCTCGGCCCGGGGAGCGCCTCCGGCGCGGCGCTGGTGAGGCTGCTGGAGGAGCTGCCGCGCGACGGGCGCGGGCCCCAGGCCCTGGAG
>DASRTO010000320.1:0-4838 GCA_035655915.1 Anaeromyxobacteraceae bacterium | reverse complement strand
GTGTTCATGACCGGGGTCTTCAAGGGCGGGCGCGCCGCCAGCGAGGCGCGGGCCCAGCACGGGGCCGCCGCCTATTTCGAGAAGCCCTTCGAGGCCAGGAAGCTCCTGGAGACGCTGCGCTCGCTCCTGCCCTCCGCCGAGGCCGGCCGGGCGCCGCCCCCGCCCCCGCCGCCGGCGGCGACGCACGACTTCGACGTCGAGGTGGCGGTGGAGGGCGACGAGCCGCTCCCGGGCATGGAGCTCACCGGCAGAGTGGTGGTCACCGAGGGCGGGAAGGTGGCGGCCGTCCTCCACGGCGAGGACATCACCGCCGCTCCGGTGGCCGCCCCGGCGCGCCCGCCGCCGCCGGCCCGGGCCGCCCCCCGCCCGCCCGCGGAGCCGCGCCCGCCCCGGCCCGCGCCCGACCTCTCGCAGACGGAAGGCGAGCTGGGGGAGCGCTTCCCCGACCTCATCACCGCCTTCCACCTGGCCCAGCAGACCGGCGAGCTGACGGTC
The DNA here is from genome assembly GCA_035655915.1 of Anaeromyxobacteraceae bacterium. GTDB lineage: Bacteria > Myxococcota > Myxococcia > Myxococcales > Anaeromyxobacteraceae > DASTPH01. The sequence goes on along the minus strand of DASRTO010000320.1, from coordinate 4,343 downwards.
CAGAAGGGCAAGGTGAAGAGGACCGTCTACTTCGAGCGCGGCCGGCCCTGCTTCGCCATCTCCAACCTGGTGGCGGACCGCTTCGGGCCCTTCCTGGTGCGGGTGGGCAAGATCACCGACACCCAGCTGGAGCTGGTGCGGGCCGGCGCCGAGAAGACCGGCCGCCGCACCGGCGACGTCCTGGTGGAGATGGGGCTGCTCAAGGACGGCGAGCGGCTCTACTTCGTGGCCCAGCAGGTGAAGGCCATCATCTACTCCATCTTCGGCTGGCAGGAGGGGCAGTACCGGCTGCACTTCGCCGACCGCGCCGCCCGGGAGGCGGTGAAGCTCGACCTGAACCCGGCCAACCTCATCGTCCGCGGCGTGAAGAAGCTCTACAAGCCGGAGCGGCTCTACCGGCTGCTCTCCCCCGAGGACCGGCTCATGCCGTCGCAGGACCCGGCCTACGAGCTGCACGAGGTGCAGCTGGAGCGGTGGGAGGCGGACCTGCTCCCCCAGGTGGACGGCACCCGTACCCTCGCCGAGCTCATCGCCCTCTCCCGCCGCCCGGAGCACGTGGTCTACGCGTTCCTCTACGCCATGGTGGCGCTGAAGCTCCTGGAGCGCCGCTGAGCCAGGCGCCCGCGGGTCACTCGAACGCGAGGGGGATGGGCGATCCGTCCGGACGGCGCCAGACCGTCCGGAACTCCTCGCGCCCCACCGCCTCCTCGCGGCCCACCGCGGCCGGACGCACCCCGAAGCGCTCCAGGAACTGCGCCAGCCGCCGCCGGTGGCTGCGACCCGGCAGCGCGAAGGCGACCTCTGTTAGGACGGGCGCGCAGCTGAAGAGTTCCTCGCCGCGAGCCCGACCATCCCGTGGGGCGGGGCCTTGCGCCCCGTCGCCGTGTGCTCCCGGCGGGGGACGAGCCCCCGCCCTACCTCGGGCTCGCCGCGATCAGGTCGCGGTGGGATCCAACCCCGCCCGCGGCGGCGGCACGCGCGCCGCCAGCGCCAGGTGCGCCGGCGCGCGCAGCACCTCCGCCAGCCGACGCGGGTCGGGCGGAGGCCCGGCCCAGGCCAGGAGCCTCGCCACCCGGGCCCGGGCCTCGGCCAGCCGCTCGCGGCTCACCTCCCCCCGCTCCACCGCCTGCCTCAGGAGGTCGATGGCGCGGGCCTGCACCGGGTGGTCGTGGCAGACCAGGAGCCCGTCCACGCCCGCGGCCACGGAGGCCGGGACCGCCTCCTCCAGCGGGAAGTGCTCCGCCACCGCCTTCATCTCCAGGTCGTCGGAGAGGGCGCAGCCCTGGAAGCCGCACCACTCGCGGAGGAGGCCCATCACCGGGGCCGAGAGCGTGGCCGGCCGCCGCGGGTCGAGCGCCTCGAAGACCACGTGCGCGGTCATCACCGAGGCGACCCCGGCCCGGGCCAGGGCCCGGAAGGGGACCAGCTCCACCGCCTGGAGGCGCTCCAGGGAATGGGGCAGCCGCGGCAGGTCGCGGTGCGAGTCCTGGAGGGTGTCGCCGTGGCCGGGGAAGTGCTTGGCGCAGGCGGCCACCCCCTGCGACTGGATCCCCGCCGCCAGCGCCGTGCCCAGCCGGGCCACCTCACCCGGATCGCGGGAGAGGCTGCGGTCGCCGATGACCGGGTTCTGGGGGTTCGTGTCCACGTCCACCACCGGCGCGTAGTCCTGGTCGATCCCGACCGCCCTGAGCTCGCGCCCGAGGAGCGCCCCGATCTCGAAGGCCAGCCTCTCGTCTCCGGCGGCGCCGACGGCCCGCATGGCCGGGACCTCGGTGAAGCCCTGCCGGGAGCGCAGCCGGGCCACCCGCCCGCCCTCCTGGTCCACCGAGACCAGCAGCGGGCGCCCGGCGGCGCGCTTCAGGGCCGCGATCAGCTCGGCCGCCTGCTCGGCCGACTCCAGATTCCGCCCGAAGAGGGCGACGCCGTAGGCGCCGCGGCGAATCAGCTCCAGCACCTCCGGCGAGGGAGAGGTGCCGTGGAAGCCCACGCAGAAGAGGCTGGCGCAGTCGGCGTCGAGGGAGCTCACCGCGCCACATCCTAAGCGGCCTGCGGCGTTTCCGGAAACGTTCGTCGGGAGCCCACGAGCCGTCGGGCGGGGCCCTGGCGGCCCACCGGCGGCAGCGCCGCCGGATCGACGCGTGTGGGCGGTGGTCGCCCGCGTCGAGCCCCGGCGGGGGACGAGCCCCCGCCCTACGGGGTGTGGGGCGTCTCCGGATCCAGCGGTGGGGGCGCGGCCATCAGAGCAGCAGACCCTCGGCGAGGAAAGCCGCAACCGCCAGCGCCAGCAGGACCGACCAGAGCGGGATGGACCGTCCCTCCCCGCTTGCGGGGCCCTCGGCCTGCACCCGGGCCACCGCCTCCCCGCCCAGCCAGGCGGTGACCTCCCGGGGATCGAGGCGGGTGGTGTCGGACTCGCGCGGATCGGACAGCACCGCGAAGGCCAGCCGCGGATCGAGGCGCGCGCCGCCGGCCTCCTCCACCTTCACCTGCCAGAGCCCGGGGCGGTCGGGCGTCACCGTGACCGGGCCGGGGGCGGCCCCCGGGCGCGGCCCGGGCGGCGGCCGCTCGCGCCCCTGCGGGTCCACCAGGGCCAGGAGCCGCTGCCCCTCCAGCGGCGCCACCGCCCGCGGCGCCCACACCACCGAGGGCGCCTGGCGCCGATCCTCCAGGCCCCCGGCCAGCCAGGCGGCGATGCGCTGGATGGCGGGGAGGAAGCTGGTGCGGATGCTCCAGTCGGACCACTCCCGGTCCAGGGTCGAGGTGTAGAGCATGACCCGCCCCTGGCCGCGCCGCGCCTCCACCAGCGCCGGGGCGCCGTCGTCGTAGCGGACGAGGACCCGCTCCCGGGCGGCGCCGCCGGCGCGTTCGCCCGGCTTGAGCAGCATGTAGCGCCAGGTTCGCACCGAGAGCAGCCCCTCGCGCGCCACCCCGGTGAAGACCGCCAGCGCCGGGTGGTCCCAGTCGATCTCGGCGAAGCGGGCCGCCCGCTCGTCGGCGCCGGGGGCGCCGCGCCGGGCGGCGGTCTTGACGACGTGCAGGGGGGCCGGGAGCAGCCGGCCCAGCTCGGCGTCGTAGCGATCGGGGTCCACCTCCTCGCCCAGGGCCAGGAAGAGCCCGCCCCCCTTCTCCACGAAGGCGCTGAGCTCCTGGGCCCTGGCGCCCAGGGTCCGGACGTTGAGCAGGAAGACCACGTCGAAATCGGAGAACCGCACCCGCGGCAGCCCCTCTACGTCCACCACCGTGGGCCGGACCGAGGAGGAGGCGGAGGCCAGGGCGGCCTCCACGAAGAAGGCCTCGTCGCGCTGCCGCACCGGCGAGGGCGAGCCGTCCACCACCAGCGCCCGCACCTCGCGGGGCACGGTGAGCGTGAGCCAGGCCTCGTCGTCCACCGGCAAGGCGTCGGCCGGCAGGGCCACTCCCACCGCGGTCGGGCCGCCCGCGGCGAAGGCGTGCGACAACACCTTGCGCGCCGCCCCCGAGGCGGGGACCTCGGCGAAGGCGCGCAGCGGAACCCGCGACTCGGCGCCGAGCCCGACGCGCAGGGACAGCGGCACGTCCTTGCGGGCCTCGGCGCTCCCGAACTGGGAGAGGGTGGCGGTGAGCCGCCAGCCTCGCGGGCCGACCGCCGGGTCGGGCTCGGCGGCCAGCGCGGTCACCGCCAGGTTGGGCAGCGCCGCCCCGCGGGCCGCGTCCAGCAGCGCCACCGAGGGGCGCGCCGGGCCGGCCGGGGTCCGCACCATGGGTGCCGGGGCGTCGAGCCGCCACGCCGAGGCGGCGAGGTCGGTGGCCACCGCGAGGCGCCGGCCCAGCACGGCGCCGGCGGCCGGCTCCGAGAGCGCCCGGGCGGCGGCGGCCAGGCAGGCGGTGAGGTCGGCGTGGCCGAAGCCGGGCTCGGCCTCGCGCAGCAGGCGGCGCAGCGCCGCCCGGTCGAATCCGGGCGGGGGCGCCGCCGGGGCCGCCGCTCCACTGCACACCAGGGCGGTAGCCGGCTCGTCGTCGCGCAGCCCCGAGAGCACGTCCAGGAGGTCGGCGCGGGCCCGTTCGAAGAGCGGGCGGCCGGCGAGCTGGTAGCGCATCGAGGCGGAGGCGTCGAGGACCAGGGCCACCGCCGAAGGCCCGGCCGGCGCGGCGGCGGCGGCCTCGGGGGCCACCGCCTGGGGGCGGGCCAGCGCCAGCGCCGCGGCAGCCAGGAGGGCGGTGCGGGCTGCGAAGAGCAGGATGCGGCGGAGCTTCAGGCGCCGCTCGGTCTCGCGCCGCGCCCGGAGCAGGAAGTCCAGGGCCGGGAAGGGGAGCGGCTTGGGCCGGCGCCGGAAGAAGAGGTGGATGGCGAGCGGCAGGAGCGC
>DASRTO010000319.1:0-4149 GCA_035655915.1 Anaeromyxobacteraceae bacterium | reverse complement strand
AGAAGTGCCGGAGCCGCCCTGTAAGCCGGGTTCTGTCCCGCGGGAAACCCCGCGGTGGCGAACATTCCTCTCGAACGCGCGTTGCCGCGCGCCTTCAGCGGGCTGTACCCGGAGGCTCGACCGGGCCGGTCTTCACCTCGCGTCGCCGCGAGGACGCCTCCCTATTTGCCCTTGCACCGGGTGGGGTTTGCCGTGCCGTTCCCGTCGCCGGGAACGCGGTGCGCTCTTACCGCACCGTTTCACCCTTGCCACGCGCGCCTTCCGGCGCCGTTCGGCGGTCTGTTCTCTGTGGCACTGTCCTGCGGGTCGCCCCGACCGGCCGTTGGCCGGCACCCTGCCCTGCGGTGCCCGGACTTTCCTCGGCGGACTCGAGTTCCGACGCGTTCGCCCGGGCGGCTCCGGCGATCCCAAGATAACGCGCCCGGCCAGGGGCGGCAAACGGCCCAGCGCCGGCCCTCGCACCCGTCGAGCCCGGCGGGGGACGAGCCCCCGCCCTACTGCTGCCCGGCGAGCTTGCCCAGCTCCTTCTTCAGCACCTTCCCCATGGCGTTGCGCGGCAGGCCCGCCACCACCCTCACCGTCCGCGGCCGCTTGTGGGGGGCGAGCAGCCCGGCCACGTGGTCGGAGAGCTCCTTCTCGCCCGGCGGCGCCGCCCCCTCGTACCCCACCACGAAGGCCACGATGCGCTCTCCCAAGTCGTCGTCGGGCACGCCGATGACCGCCGCCTCGCGGACCCCCGGGTGCTCGAGCAGCGCCGCCTCCACCTCGCCGGCTCCCACCTTGTAGCCGCCGGTCTTGATGAGGTCGGTGGCGCGCCGCCCCACGATGCGCACCTCCCCATCGGCGGTGATGCTGGCCACGTCGCCGGTGTAGAAGAAGCCGGCCCGGTCCATGGCCGCGGCGGTGGCGTCGGGCCGGTTCAGGTAGCCGGAGAAGACATTGGGGCCCCGCACCGCCACCTCGCCCAGCACGTCCGGCCCGGGCCGGAGCGGCTGGCGGCCCTCGTCCACCAGCCGCAGCTCGATCCCCGTCAGCGGGGGCCCCACCGTCCCGGCGGTGCGGGGGCCGTCGTGGCGGGCGGCGGTGTTGATGATGGTCTCGGTGAGGCCGTAGCGCTCCACCGGCCGCTGCCCGAAGAGGCGGAAGAGCCGCTCGTTCTCCCGCACCGGCAGCGCCGCCGAGCCCGAGACCAGCAGCCGCGCCCGCGAGAGCTTGCGCGCGTCCTCCGGGCTCGCCTCGCCGTGCTCCGCCAGCCGGTGGTACATGGTCGGCACCGCGAAGAGCATGGTGCCGCCCCGCCCCATGGCGTCGCAGACCGCCTCGGGGGCGAAGCGCGGCAGGAGGCGCAGCTCGCCCCCGACCCGCAGGCTTCCCAGCACCCCCAGCACCAGGCCGTGGACGTGGAAGAGCGGCAGGGCATGCACCAGCGCGTCGCCCGCGGTCCAGCCCCAGGCGGCGGCCAGGGCGTCGAGGTCGAAGGCGGCGTTCCGGTGGGTGAGGACCGCGCCCTTGGGCGGCCCGGTGGTGCCGGAGGTGTAGAGCACCAGCAGCGGCGCGTCGGGCTCGGGCGGCCCCGGGACCGGCCCGCGCCCGTCGAGGGCGATGGCCCGCGCCGACGGGGTCCGGTCGCGGAAGCGGGCCGGGTCGGCGGCCAGCACCAGCCGCGGCGCCGCGTCGCCGAGGACGTGGGCCAGCTCCTTGCCCCCAACCGCCGGGTTCAGGGGGACGGTGGCCACGCCCATGAGGGCGTTCCCGGCGATGGCGGCGATGGTCGGCAGCTCGGGGGTGGCCCAGACGGCCACCCGGTCGCCGGGGGAGACGCCCTCCGCCCGCATGCGGCCGGCGTGGCCCAGGGCCAGGCGTTCCAGCTCGGCGTAGCCCACGGCGGCGTCGCCGAGCCGGAGGGCGGTCCGCGAGCCGGGACGCCCCAGTTCCGGGAGGAGCGGGTGCATTGGGGGCACAGTCTAGCCGGTCCGGGGCCCGCCGTTCCGCCCCCCCGGCGGGAGGGGGGATTGATCGGGGCGATCCCGGGCCGGTACAGTCCGCGGCCGTACCGTAACCCTCGGTTCACGGGAGGCTCCATGACCGCGCTCCACCGCTCGCCCCGTCCGTTGCTCGTCCCGCTGCTCGCCGCCCTGGCGCTGGCCGCGAGGCCGTCCCCCGCCCCGGCCGCCGAGCGCACCAGGATCCTCATCGGCGCCACCCTGCCGCTCACCGGCGCCGAGGCCCGCATCGGGGGCTACTTCAAGGAGGGGTACGAGCTGGCCTTCGAGGAGGCGAACAAGAAGGGCGGCCTGGCGGTGGACGGCAGGAAGCTGCCGGTGGAGCTGAAGCTCCTCGACGACACCACCACCCAGGCCACCGCGGTGAGCCTGGCCGACCGGCTGGTGAACAGCGACCAGGTGGACTTCCTGCTCGGCAGCTACGCCACCCACCTCATCGAGGCCCAGACCACGGTGGCCGAGCAGAACCGGGTTCCCTACGTGAACGGCGGGGGCGCCGCCAGCAAGATCTACAAGCGCGGCTTCAAGTACGTCTTCGGCGCCCTGGCGCCGGTGGAGCTGCTCGGCACCACCCTCATGCAGTGGATCGACGTGCAGCAGAAGGCCGGCAAGCTGCCCAAGCCCGCCAAGATCGCCCTCTTGTGGGAGAACACCTCCCACGGAAAGGACTTCCAGAAGGGCATCTCCGACTTCGTGGCCAGGAGCGGCGGGGCCTACCAGATCGCGGTGGACGAGTCGTTCGCCCTCGACGGCAAGGACTTCTCGGCGCTGCTCGGGAAGGTGAAGGCCGCCAACGTGGACCTGTTCCTCGCCGACGCCCATCTCCCCGACTACATCACCATGCACCGCCAGTACGTGTCGGCCGGGCTGTGCCACAAGGTGGTGAGCTACGGCGCCCGCGGCAGCGAGAAGGGCGCCATCGACGCCCTGGGGCAGGAGAACGTGAGCTACGTGCTCTCCGGCGTGTGGTGGAGCCCGCTGCTCGGAAGCCGGAACGCGCTGGCCAAGGGCTTCGTGGAGGCCTTCAAGGCCCGCTACGGCGGCCGCTCGCCCGAATGGTTCCAGGCGCTGGGGTACGAGGCGGCGCGGGCCCTCTTCACCGCCATCCAGCAGGCCGGGGCAGTGGACCGCGAGAAGGTGCGCCAGAAGCTGGCGGAGCTGAAGATGGCGTCGCTGCTCCCCGGCGGCACCCTGGAGTTCCCCGCCGCCACCGGGCAGCAGGCGCAGAATCCCTTCGTGCTGCAGCAGAACCTGCCCGGCGCCGGCGCCCCCATCGTCTACCCGCCGGAGCTGGCCACCGGCACGGCGGTCCCGGCCAATCCGCGCTGCGCCAGGTAGGGCGGGGGCTCGTCCCCCGCCGCCAGGCATGGACGGACAAGCCGTGGAGCGATTCGTCGACCTGACGGTCTCGGCGGTCCTGCTGGCCGGGCTCTACGCCACCATGGCCTACGGCCTGGGGATCATCTACGGCGTGCTGCGGGTGGTGAACCTGGCCCACGGCGGCGTCATCATGGCCGGGGCCTACCTGGGCTGGATCTTCCACGAGCGGCTGGGGCTCGACCCCTACCTCTCCATCCCGCTGGTGGTGCCGGTCACCTTCGGCCTGGGCGTCGTCATGTACCGCCTGCTGGTGCGCCACCTGCCGCGGGGGCCGGCCGGGGGACCGGCCTCGCTGCTCCTGCTCTTCGGCGTCTGGCTGGTGCTCCGCAACGTCGCCTACCTGCTCTTCACCGGCAACGACCAGGCCATCCGCACCCCGTACTCCACCCGCTCGGTGGAGTTCCTGGGAGGGCACGTTCCGGTGAACCGGCTGGCGGTCCTGGGGGTGGCCCTGGTGGCTCCGACCCTCCTCCACCTGCTCCTCAAGCGGACCTACCTGGGGCGCGCCATCCGCGCCGTGGCCCAGAACCCGGACAGCTGCACCCTGGTGGGCGTGGACGTGGAGCGCATCTACACCTTCACCTTCGGCCTGGGCACGGCCCTGGCCGGGCTGGCCGGGCTCCTCTCCGCCACCATCTTCGCCTTCAACCCGGCCTCCGGCTCGGGCGAGCTGCTCAAGTCCTTCGTGGTGGTGGTGCTGGGCGGGCTGGGCAGCGTCTTCGGCACCGGCGTGGCCGCCCTCATCCTGGCCGGGGTCGAGGTCTTC
>DASRTO010000318.1:0-10265 GCA_035655915.1 Anaeromyxobacteraceae bacterium | reverse complement strand
GGCGGCGAGGCGCGACAGGTCCCGCCGCAACGGCAGGAGGCGGGGGCGGAACGGCCGCAGGCTAGCCCGCCCCTCCGGGGCGCGCCAGGCCGCGAAGCAGGAGAGCTTCCCCGACGGAAGCGGCAGCTCGTGAGCCTCGAGCCCGGCGGCCGGGCCGCGGGTGACCACCGGCGCCAGGTAGCAGGCCATGTGGCCGTTCCGGCGCAACCCCTCGGCCAGCTCGCGCTCGTCCCGCTCCGAGAGCCGGTCCAGCCCCGGAGGATGAGAGTGGACGAGCCCCTTGAGCTCCAGCCCCTGCTCCCGCTCCAGGGCCTTCACGGCGGCGGCGAGGGCGCGCGAGGGGGCCCAGCTGGCCCCGCTGGCGGCGGCCTCGGGGTCGGGGAGGAACCGGGTGACCAGCGGCCGCAGCCGCGGCCCGAGCAGCGCGCCACCTCGCTCGGGCTCGTGGGCGGCGACCTCGCGCTCGAGATCGCCGAGGACCCAGTCGCCGAGGACGATCAACTACCGGCCCCGGGCCGCGAACACGGCCTGGTGGACCTCGGAGAGGCCCGGCCCCTCGCCTTCCGGGACCGCGTCGCCCAGGCGGATCCGCCCGCCCGGATCGACGAAGACCTTGCGGGCGCGCTCCGGCGGCCGCTCCTCGCCCCGCTCACGGCTCTCGCGGAGCAGGGCCTCGAGTCGTCCCATGACGGTGTCGCTCATCGTGCCTCCGGTCCCGGATTCAGAAGGGGAACCGTCCGGTGCGCCGCCAGGCAGCGTACCCGTTGGCCCACAGGGCGCTCCGGGCGAAGGCGCCTTCCAGGGTGGGCATGCCGCCGCCGGCGTCGCTTCCCAGGCACAGCCGCGCGTCCGGGAAGAGGTGGCAGGCGTGGGGATGGGCCACGCGCTCGACCGCCGGCTCCACCACCTTCACCTGGTAGGCCGCGCCGTCGAACCAGAGGAACATGTGGAACCGGTCCCCCTGCTCGGCGACCAGGGGGTAGAGCCATCCGCTCGTCCCCTCCACCGTGACCCGGCGGGCCGTGGCGGGGAGGCACACCTCCGCGGCGAGGCGGTCCTGGCTGTCGCGGACCACGCTGCGGCCGAGTCGCAACAGCGCGTCGATCAAGGCTCCTCCGGTTCCCGCCGGCGAGGGGCGAACGAGGCGGATTCTACCCGGCGGCCCGCGCGGGCGCACGGCCCGGAGGTCTCCGCGGCCGCGACGCCGTCGTCCCCGCGCCGCCGCGCCCGGATGTCGGCCAGCGACCAGAGCCGCCCCCGGCCCACGCCGGGGCAGAGGTCGCGCAGCGCTCGCCAGGCCTCCGGGGTCCGCAGCGCCTCGCGCCAGAAGGGGAAGGTCCGGCACTGGGCCGGCCGCGCCGGGTAGACTCGGCAGCGCCAGCCGTCCAGGAAGGGGCAGGCCGACCCGGCCATGCGCAGCGCGGTCCAGCCCCGGTCGCGCACGGTGTGGCGCCGGCGGAACTCGGCGGTGGAGAGGCCCAGGCGGAGCGCCAGCCGCCACACGTCCTCGGGCTCGAGGTAGACGTAGTCGTGTCCGTCGCGGCGCGTGCAGCAGCGGCCGCACTCCGGCTGGCAGTCGAAGCGCAGGCCGGCGGCGTACCAGGGGCGGCGCCCGACCGACCGGCGGCCCGGTCCCTTCCCCCGCCTGGCCCGCGCGGTCGGCATGGGTCGCCATCCTACACCGGGCGCGCGAGCCCCTGGCCCTACAGCAGGCCGGGCTTGCCCTGCTTCCAGCGCTCGTACTCGGTGGTGAGCAGGGCCACGTGCTCGCGCTCCTCGGCCGCCAGCTCCTTGTAGAGCTCGCGCTCCGCCGGGCTCGCCGCCGCCTGGTCGCCGCGCTCGCCGAAGAACTTCACGGCGCGCTGCTCGAAGGCGATGGCGATGCGGAAGAGGTTGGCCGGGTCCTCGGGCCGGTGGGGGATGCCGGCGTAGACGGCGGCGCGCTCGATCTGGAAGTCCTTGGAGGGCTTGGGGACGTCGGCGTGATAGCGCCGCGACAGGGTCGCCATGTGCTCCTCCTCCATCCTGGCGAACTTCTGGAAGAGCTCCTTCAGCGCCGGGTCGTCGGACTCGGAGGCGGCGCGGTTGTAGAAGGCTTGGCCGCCCAGCTCGATCTCGAAGGCGATGCGGATGGCCTCCAGCACCCGGGCGTCCTCGAACTTGCGGGGGTCGAGCACCGTGAGCTTGCCGCCGCAGGCCGGGCACATGCCGTAGGGGAAGGCGAACCCCTCGCTCACCTTGCCGCAGGCGCCGCAGCGCCACGACAGCTCGGCGCTCGCGCAGCAGACGTACTCCTCGTCGCCCTCGAGGGGCCGGTGGCACTTGGGGCAGACCATGCGCTCACGCTTCTCCTCGCCCCGGGCCAGCGCGGCCGCGACGGCGCTCGCGCTCCCGGTGCTGGTCATGGGCGTCGGGGGCGTGAAGGCGTCCACGTCCTCCCTGGTGATGGGCCACTTCTGCTTGTCCTTCTGCAGATAGGTGGCGATGCCCTTGGCGGCGCGGCGCCCCGCGCCCATGGCCAGGATCACGGTGGCCCCGCCGGTGACGATGTCGCCGCCCGCGAAGACGCCCGGGAGGGTGGTGGCCTGGGTGGCGTCGTCGGCCACGATGTTGCCCCACTTGTTGAGCCCCAGCCCGGGCGTGGACTGGGTGACGATGGGGTTGGCCTTGGTGCCGAGCGCGTAGATGACCGTGTCGCACTCCAGCTCCTTGAACCGCCCGGTGGGGACGGGCTTGCGGCGCCCCTTCTCGTCGGGGTCGCCGAGGGTCATCTCCTCCACCTTCATGCCGCGGACGTTCCCGTCCTTGTCGGTGTGGATCGTCACCGGAGTGTGCAGGAAGAAGAACTCGATCCCCTCCTCCTTGGCGTGCCGGATCTCCTCCACGCGGGCGGGAGCCTCGGCCTCGCTGCGGCGGTAGACGCAGCGAACCGTGGGGGCGCCGAGCCGCTTGGAGACGCGCAGGCAGTCCATGGCGGTGTTGCCGGCGCCGATGACCACCACGCTCTTGCCGATCGACACCGGCGTGTCCTGGAAGGGGAACTTGTCGCCCCCCATGAGGTTCACGCGGGTGAGGAACTCGTTGGCGGAGTAGACCTGGCCCGCGAACTCCCCGGGGATGCCCAGGAAGGTGGGGGCGCCGGCCCCCACGCCCAGGAAGACGGCGTCGTGGCCCTTCTCCGCAAAGAGCTGCGGCACGGTGAAGGTCTTGCCGATGACCTTGTTGGTCTCGAAGGTCACCCCCATGTCCTTGAGGCGCTGCACCTCGCGGTCGATGATGTCGCGCGGGAGGCGGAAGGACGGGATGCCGTAGCGGAGCACGCCGCCCACCACGTGGAGCGCCTCGTAGATGGTCACCTCGGCGCCGTAGCGGACTAGGTCGGCGGCGCAGGAGAGCCCGGCCGGGCCCGATCCCACCACCGCCACCTTGCCGAGCTTGAGCTCGTCGGCGAACTGGGGCGGCGCGGCCTTGGGGGCGCGGGCGTTGTCGCCCACGTAGCGCTCCAGGCGCCCGATGGCCACCGACTCTACCTTCTTGGCGATGACGCACTGGGCCTCGCACTGCGACTCCTGGGGGCAGACCCGGCCGCAGATGGAGGGGAAGATGTTGGACTCGTAGATGACCTCCAGCGCCCCGTCCATGTCGCGCACCATCATGTGCCGGATGAAGCGCGGGATGTCGATCGACACCGGGCACCCGGAGATGCAGGTGGGCTTCAGGCACTGGATGCAGCGCGCGGCCTCGCCGAGGGCGTCCTGCAGCGAGTACCCGAGGTTCACCTCCTTGAAGTTCCTCGAGCGCTCCAGGGCGTCGCGCTCCGGCATGTGGGTGGCCTTGGGCGCGAGCTCCTTGATCTTCTTGTAATTGCGCTTCTCCTCCTCGAAGAGCTGCTTCTCGAGGTTGCAGATGTGGGCGTAGTCCTCGGCGGCGGTGGACTCCTGGCTCTTGAATCGCTTCTGGCGGGTGAGCAGCTCCCCGAAGTCCACCTGGTGGCCGTCGAAGTCCGGCCCCTCGACGCAGGCGAACTTCACCTTGCCGTCCACGGTGACCCGGCAGCTGCCGCACATGCCGGTGCCGTCCACCATGATGGCGTTCAGGGACACCATGGTCTTCACGCCGAAGGGGCGGGTGGTCTCCACGCAGGCGTGCATCATGGGGAGCGGCCCGATGGCCACCACCAGGTCCGGCTTCTGCGCCTCCAGGAGTTCCTTCAGGGCCACGGTGACGAACCCGGGCTTGCCGTAGCTGCCGTCGTCGGTGCAGACCACCAGGTCGTCCGAGTACTTCTTGAACCGGTCCTCCCAGAAGATGAGCCCCTTGTTCCGGAACCCGACGATGGAGGTGGTGCGGTTGCCGGCCTCCTTGAAGGCCCGCAGCTGCGGGTAGACCGGCGCCACCCCGAGGCCGCCGCCCACCAGCACCACGTGCCCCACCTTGGCCACGTGCTGCGGCAGCCCCAGCGGGCCCACGAAGTCCTGGAAGACGTCTCCCTGTTTGTAGTGCTGCGCCATTTCCCGGGTGGTCTTCCCCAGCGCCTGGATCACCATGGTGATGGTGCCCTTCTCGCGGTCGTAGTCGGCGACCGTGAGCGGGATGCGCTCCGAGCCCTCGTGCAGCCGAAGCATCACGAAGTGGCCGGCCTGGGCCGCGCGGGCGACGTCGGGGGCCAGCACCTCCCAGAGGAAGGTGGTGTCGGAGAAGGCCTGGTGGCGAACGATCGTGTACATGAGCGGGGGAATCCTCTTTTCCTGCTTGCAAAAGCCGTGCGCTCTCGGAAGGGCGGGTGGTACCAGCGCCGCGCGATGACGTCAAGCGGTGCGATCAAGTTGCGGAAGGCCCGGCGGAACGGGCGGAAAGGCGCCCGCGCCCCCTGATGGGCCGGGCCACCCGCGCCGCCACGGGACGCCTGGCCCGCCCCTGGGCGGCACCTACCCGCCCTCCCCTGGGCCCTGGCCAGATGGGCCGGGAATGATATCCTCGGGTCGGGGAGAGGGGACATGATAACCTGGGGACCCGAGCTCCGCGTGGGCTGGGAAGAGATCGACGCGCAGCACAAGGAGATCCTGGTCCGCGTCGCCGACCTGCACGATCGGCTGGAGCAGGGCGACGAGTTCGGCGCCCAGGCGGCCCTGGCGGCGCTCACCGACACGGTGGTGCTGCACTTCGCCACCGAGCAGGACCTCATGGAACGGTCCGGCTACCCGGATCGGGCCGGCCACCAGGGCGCGCACGACCTCTTCCTGCAGGACCTGCACGCCCTGTCGGCCGAGCTCGACGAGATGGGCTTCTCCGAGCACGTGATCGACTGGGTGCGGGGCCGCATGACCGAGTGGATCACCTTCCACATCCGGACCAACGACCTGCCCCTGGGCCGGCACCTCTCGCGCCTGCGCCACCGCGCGGGCGCGGTCCCGGCGCCCCACAAGTCCCAGCAGTCGTGACGGCCGCGGCGGCCGGCGCGAGTGCCGCCACCGGAGCTTATCGCTCCGGGCGGCACTCGCCTCATTCGCAAGGGGGCGTGCCGCCCCCCTCCGTCGGCGGAGCCGGCCTCCGCCCGCATCAGCCCGGGTCGAGCCGCCGCAGGCCGGCCTGGCGCGCCGCCGAGAGCGCCTCCCGGAGCTCCGCCGCGGTGGGCCGCCGCGCCACCTCGGGGACCTCGTCGGCCCGATAACAGGGGCGATACTGGCCCATGAGGTTTACCCAGGTCCGCGGCGAGATCTCCTCCGCCAGGAAGCGCATCACTGCCTCCGTCCCGGCGAGCCCGCCCGGCAACACCAGGTGGCGCACCAGGAGGCCCCGCTGCGCCAGGCCCTCCTCGTCGAGGACGAGGTCGCCCACCTGCCGGTGCATCTCCTCGAGCGCCGCCCGGTTCACCTCCACGTAGTCCCGCACCCGGGAGAGCCGCCGCGCCACCGCCGAGTCGCCGTACTTCGCGTCGGGCATGTAGACGTCCACCACCCCGTCGAGGAGTCGTAGCGCCTCCGGGCTGTCGTACCCTCCCGTGTTCCACACCAGCGGCAGCGAGAGGCCGCGGCGGGCCGCGATGTCCAACGCCGCCAGTACCTGGGGCACCACGTGGCTCGGGGACACGAGGTTCACGTTGTGGCAGCCGGCCTGCTGCAGCCCGAGCATGAGCCGGGCCAGCTCCTCGTCCTCCACCTCGCACCCCGCACCCTCCCAGGAGATCTCCCAGTTCTGGCAGTAGAGGCAGCGCAGGTTGCACCACGAGAAGAAGATGGTCCCCGAGCCATTCCAGCCCGAGAGGCAGCGCTCCTCGCCGTGGTGGGGAAAGGCGGCGTGCACCACCGCCCGCGCACCCGTGCGGCACACCGCGCCCCGGATGCTCTCGAGCCGGTTCACCCGGCAGTAGCGGGCGCACAGGTCGCACGCCTCGAGCCGCCGCCGGGCCTCTCGCGCCCGCTCGGCGAGATCCCCCGAGCGCAGCAGGCGGAGGTAGCCAGCCTCGAACGGGGCGCTCACGCCAGCGGTCCCGCCGGGCGCGGCACCGCCGCCGCCCGGACCCTCGCGGCCCGCAACGCCAGCGCCCCCAGGCCCAGCGACACCGCCGCGAAGCCCACCAGGCCGCCCAGGACCGGGACCAGGCGCAGCAGGCGGAGCGCCACCAGCGCCGCCAGCAGGGCCAGCAGCCGCGCACGCGGGGCGGGCTCGACGCCCCTCCGCGCGCTACGCAGGGCGAGGTCGCCGAGCGCCCCGGCGGAGAGGACGTACCCGACCACCAGCGATCCCAGGTAGGCGGCGCCCACCACCAGGCCGAGCGGCGCCCCTACCACGCTCGCCAGCAGGAAGGCCACGCCGATGGGGACGCCCACCAGGAGCGCCACCCCGATGAGCAGGCACCGCAGCGACTCGGCGGCCACGTCGCGCGCCGCCTGCGCCGCGAATCGGGGGAAGAGCCGCTGCAGCAGCCACCCCACCAGGAGCGTCCCGGCCAGGAGCAGCGCTCCCAGCACCACCTGGCCGGTCCGGCTGGCCGGCTCGGGCGTGCGGCGGGTCACCGGGCCGGCGATGCGCGCCCCGGGGGCGATGAGGGCCGGCTCCGGGCTCAGGTAGGTGAGGTGGCCGTCGATGCGGGCGCTCTCCCGCACCTCGACCCGTTCGGCGATCACGTCCACGTCGCCGGCGACCTCCCCCGAGATGACCACGCTGCGGCCGGCCGCCCGCAGGTCCTTGCCGACCCGGCCGGCCACCTCCACCAGCGAGCCGGCCAGCAGGGCCCGCCCCCCCACGGTGGCGTCGGCGCCGATGCCGACGCTGCCTGCCGCGGCGACCGCCTCGCCGCCCACGTCGCCGACCAGGCGCACCTGGCCCCCCACGGCGCGCACGTCGCCGCCGACGCTGCCGACCAGGTCCACCTGGCCCCCGGCCGCCAGCACGTCGCCGGAGACCTCCCCCGCCACCGAGACCTGCGCGCCGGCGGCGGTCAGGTCCCCATGCACCAGGGCGCGCGAGTCCACCGTGCCGCCCGCGAGGTAGACGTTCTCGTCGTGGGTCCCGCGCAGCACCACCATGCCCCCCGCCTCCTGGGCCGCGGCGGGCGCGGCCCCCAGGACCAGGAGGACGAACGCGGCGGTCTTCATGGTCACCCCTCCCGCGCCGAGGATACCCCGGCCGGGGCCAGCAGGGGCGACCTCGGCGGGGTAGGGCACTCGCAGCCGCGCTCCACCGCGTCGAGCCCCGGCGGGGGACGATCCCCCCGACGCTCCGTGATGCGCCGGCGGATCGGCGCGGGCGGGCGCGGCATCATTCGCCGATGACCTTGAGCAGGAGCCGCTTGGGGCGCCGCCCGTCGAACTCGTAGTAGAAGATCTGCTGCCACGGGCCGAGGTCGAGCCGGCCATCGGTGACCGGCACCACCACCTGGTGGCCGATGAGCAGGTTCTTCAAGTGGGCGTCGCCGTTGTCCTCGCCGCCCCGGTGGTGCCGGTAGTCGGGGCCGGGCCGGGAATCGTCGGCGGCCGGCCCGGGGGCCAGGCGCTGCAGCCACTCCTCGATGTCCTGGTGCAGGCCGGGCTCGTCGTCGTTGACGAAGACTCCGGCGGTGATGTGCATGGCCGAGACCAGGAGCAGGCCCTCGCGGACGCCGCTCTCGCGGCAGAAGTCCTGGACCTGGTCGGTGATACGGACCATCTCCCGCCGGCGGGGGGTCTCGAAGGTCAGGGTTCTGGTGTGGCTCTTCATGGCCACCTCTTATAGTCTCTCGGCGGGTCGCCGGGCCGTCCCGGCGGGGCCGACCCGGAGGACGCCCATGAGCCGGACCGCCGCGGCGCTGGCCGCGCTCCTCGCCTGCTCCACCGCCTCGGCCCGCGAGGTGGCCGGGGTGAAGGTCCCCGACGCCGTCGAGTCGGGAGGCGTCAGGCTCGAGCTCAACGGCGCCGGCGTCCGGACCAGGACCTTCCTCAAGGTCAAGGTGTACGTGGGGGCCCTCTACCTCGCCGCGCCCGCCTCGGATGCGGCGGCGATCGTGGCCGCCGACGCGCCCTGGACGGTGCGCCTCCACTTCCTGCGGGATGTGGATCGCAAGAGCATCCTGGAGGCCTTCCGCGAGGGGTTCGAGAACAACTCCCGGGAGAAGCTCGCCGAGATCCTGCCCCTCTTCGACCGCGTCGCCCCGGCCTTCGTCGACGTGAAGGACGGGCAGGTGATGGTGTTCTCCTACCGGCCCGGCGCCGGCGTCACCGTCGGGATGGAGGGCGGCGCCCAGTCCAGCGCGCCGGGCAAGACCCTGGCCGACGCGTTCCTCCGGAACTGGCTCGGCAAGGAGCCCGCCGACACCGACCTCAAGGAGGCCATGCTCGGCAGGTAGGGCCTCAGCCGCGGCGGGCGGCGCTCAGGGCCAGGGCCGCCATGGCGCGCCGCACCGCCTCGGCGAAGGACTCGCCGCGCTCCAGCATCCGCTGCTCCGCCGCCCGCGCCAGGAGCGACCTCAGGTCCTCGCTGGGCACGAGCCCGTGGCGCCGGATGAGCGCGTCCACCTCGAGGAGCACCGCCCCGCCCGCCGCCTCCGCAGCCATCCGAACCCCCATCCCCCACGCGCCGGCCGCTACACTAGCACCCGGGGCGGGCGGCGCAAGTGGCCGGACGGCCGTGATCACCCGCGTCGAGCCCCGGGGGCGGGGACGAGCGGCGCGGCCGTCACTCCTCCCCCGCCGACGGGGGCTGGCCGCGCGCGGCGGCGAGCCGCTCGGCCAGCGTGCCCAGCAGCTCGCGGTTGCCGTCCTGCCGGTAGGCGGCCACGGACCGCGACAGCTCGGGGAGCCGCTCCAGGAACCGGCCCAGCACGGCGGGCGTCACCTCGTCGGCGGCCATGCCGTAGCCGAGCGAGTCGAGGTAGCGGGCGTTCAGGACCTGCTCGAACTGCTTCTTCACCGGGACCGACAGCATGGGCTTGTGCAGGGACACCGCCTCGCCCATGAGCGTGAAGCCGCCGTTGGAGAGGACGCCGCGCGCGCGGCGCAGGTCCTCCACGAACCCCGCCTCGGAGAAGGGGCGGAAGCGAAGGTTCCCCTCCACCTGCTCCTCCCGGATGCCGCGCCGCACTCCGTAGACGCGGCACTCCACCCCGGAACGGCGCAGCACCTCCAGCAGGCGGGCGTAGGAGGCGGAGGTCTGGTAGACGAGCAGGTGGTCGCCCGGCTCGGGGCGGGCCGCCAGGATCTCGGACCGCAGCACCGGCGGGTGGAGGCTGGTGCGGGGCTTGCTCACCGACGGGTAGAAGAAGGTGGTCACCAGGTAGTGGAAGCACCCGGGGAGCTTGGCCTTCACCACCGCCCTGGCGAGCCGGAAGTCGGCCTCGTGGCCGGCCAGGATCTCCGGCCGGTGGGTGCAGCGGTTGATGATCTGCTGGTTGTCGATGGAGATCACCGGCAGCCCGCGCGACTTGGCGAAGAGGTAGCTCCAGGTCTCGAAGTCGGAGACCACCACCTCGGGGTCGAAGCGCGTGGCGACCTCGAAGTAGGCCTTGACGTTCTTGGGGAGGCCGCCGGTCACGGCGCCCCTCACGTTCTCGAGGACGGTGCGGAAGTTCCGCACCTCGTTGTCCTCGTAGACCATGGTGAGGCCCCAGATACGGGTCACGCCCAGCCGGTCGCTCTCGCGGGCCTTCAGGTAGTCGTGGGCGCGCCCCGAGACCACCACCTGCACCTGGTGCTCGCGGGTGAGCTCGTCCAGCACCACCCGGGACCGCAGGGCGTGGCCCATCCCCTCCCCCACCACGCCGTAGAGGATGCGCATACCTTGAATGTAGC